>NZ_MUYZ01000469.1:0-3394 GCF_003013775.1 Micromonospora sp. MH33 | reverse complement strand
CCGTCCGGTTCCAGGCCGTCCTGACCATCACCATCATCTGCGAGTGGCTCTGACCCGCTTATGAAACACGCCTTAGCCGACGCACGTTCTCCGGCCGCGCCAGCCAGCCGACCAGCGCAACGATCAACTCGTCCTTCCCGCGGCCCGTCACGGGGATGCCGTACAACTTCGCCAGCCTGCGCAGCTCGTTCAAGTTCCGGGCGACGAGCAGCTCGGCGGCGCCAGCTCCGAGGTCCAGCGGGTGCGGCCACAACGGGCTCAGGTGTGCCGCCGCGAAACCGTCGGCGTACGGCCAGATCAGGGCAAGCTCGGTGAGACGGCGCAGCGCCACGGCCAGGTCCACGTCGCCCTCCGGTACGCCCAACAGCGTCGCCAGCCGCGCGGTGGTGCACCCGTCACCCAGCGACCCGGCAGCCTCGCCCACCTGAAGCTGCGGCAGGGTAAGCAACGCACAGGCAGCCGCCATCGACGACGGGTGGAGCAGCCGTACGGCGAGCTGCTCGGCGGTTTTGGGCGCAGGCTCGACGGTCGCATCGCGGCGGCTCGCGACCAGACTGGTGAGCTGCTCCTGGGTCAGGGTACGGAGATGATCGGCGAGTGACTGCACCGTGCCAACCTAGACGCCCTTCCCCGGTGGGAGACGACAGGTACGCCATGCGGAGGACCACGCCATGCGGTGTGGATCATCAGCGCAATCCGGCTTGTGGCGCGTGCGGCTGTCTTGACGCCCTCCGTTTGGGTATCCGTTTCGGCTGGACTCAATGTGGCAGAACCGAACCGCATTCCGCAGCTCATGGGCCAGTCGTAACGGTTTCACCGATAGCCAGACGGGTCGTCAGACGGGACTGGCTGGTAGGTGCAGCAGGAAGATCGATTGCAGGGTTATCCGGAGTCGAACACGTCGTCGAGGACGAGTCTCGCCCGGCCCGGCACCTCCTCCTCGGGGAAGACCTCCGCGCAGAGGTTGAGGACCTGCGTGGTGGTGGTCAGCCCGAGGTGCTTGACCAGGAAGCGGATGTCGTCGGCGTCCCGGCGACGCGCGGCGAGCACCTTCATGGCCAGGAGATGTTCCGGGGACGCCGCTGCCACTCGTAGGCCCGGATGGTCAAAGACGCGAGGGGCAGCCAAATCACCACCGGGAGCCACGTAGGCGCTCGCTTGCTCGTTGAGCCACCAGTGCGGCAGGCCGAGCTCATCGGCGACCGCGCGAGCTTCGTCGAGTACGACGCCATGTGGCTGGAACACCGCGTCGATGTCCCGGGTCGCCCGTCGCGCGTCGTAGGCCAGAGCCATGGCCGCTCCACCGAAGATGTAGAGGTCAGCGACCACACCTCGCCGGTGTAACCGGTCCCCGAGCCTGCGGAAGGCGTCCTCGATCCCGGCACGGTCCAACAGCGGATCACCAGTGCTCACGCGACATTCAACTCCTGCGCTGACACGTACACACCACGACGCCGGAACGCCGCCGGGGCGTGGACCACCGCATCGACCCGAGCGGCCCGGGTGTTGAACGGGAACCAGAACCGACGCAGCGACCGTGTCTCGACCCACGAGGGTGCCCCGCGCCCGTCCTTGGCCGCCAGGTGCTCCGCCAACGCCGCCAGGAATACGTCCCAGTGTTCGTCGCCGGTGGCGGATGGCTCCTCGTTCAACAGGGCGGCACGTTTTTCCGGTGGCTCCCAGCGGTACTCCTCGAGGAACTCCGCCACCAGCCGCCACCGTCGCGTCTCGTCGGCTCCGACGAGCAGTGCGCCCAGCCGCGCCACCGTCAGCGGCTCATAACTTGCACCATGACTCTGCACACCCCTGATGCTAGTGCCGTGACCACAAACGTTCGCCGGGTCGGTTGCCGGAGAGTTTTGTCGTACTGGTGGTGTTGGGTTGGGGTTGTGCCTCGTCGTCGGGATCCTGCCGCGCCGCGGGTGGTGCATCGCACCGCGCGGGTGGCGTTGCGGGTGACGTCGGGGCAGCGGCGGCGGTGTTTTGGGTTGCTGCGTTCGGCCGGTGACGTGTGGGCGTGTGTGTTGGAGGTCAACGGGTGGCGACGTCGCCGCCGGGATGCGCCGCTGGCGGGGTATCAGGAGTTGTGTCGGGAGCTGTCCGTGTCGGGGCCGGGCACGTTCGGGGAGTTGGATTCGACGGGTGCCCGGTCGGTGTTGCGCCGATTCTCCGATGCCTGGTTCGCGGCGGCGAAACGCCGCAAGGATAGTGACGTGTCGGCGGGGTTCCCGCGGCGTCGCCGCGGGTTGATGCCGGTGCGCTGGTATCACGGCACGTTCACCCTCGACGGGCATCGGGTTCGGGTCCCCTGCGCCAAGGGTGCGCCGCCGCTGTGGGTGCGGCTGGCGCGGGAGTTGCCGTATCCGGTCGAGCAGGTCCGGTCAATCACGCTGCTGTGTGAGGGCGGCCGGCTGTTCCTCGACGTGACCGCTGAAGTGCCGGTGGCGACCTACCCGTCGGGTGAGGGACCGGACCCGGCCAGGGTGGCGGGGGTGGACCTGGGATCATCCACCCGTACGCGGTGGCCGGCCCGGACGGACAGGCGCTGTTGGTGTCGGGGCGGGCGATCCGCGCCGAACACCGCATGCACCTGGCCGACACCAAGGCCCGCTGCCGTGCGGTCGCCCGACGGGCCCCGAAGCCCGGTCAGAAGGGGTCACGGCGGTGGCGTCAGTACCGGCGTCGGGCGCGGCGGGTCGAGGGCCGGCACCGGCGCCGGGTGCGTCAGGCCCAGCACGAGGCCGCCCACACGGTGGTGTCCTGGGCGGTCCGCGAGCGGGTCGGTGTGCTGCACGTGGGTGACCCGCGTGGGGTGCTCGACCTGGACGCGGGGCGGCGGCACAACCTGCGGCTGCGGCAGTGGCAGATCGGCCGGCTCCTGCAGGTCCTCACCGACAAGGCCGTCCTGGCCGGCATCACCGTCCACCTCGTCAACGAACGCGGCACCTCCTCGACCTGCCCGGCCTGCCGGCGGCGGGTACCGAAACCCCGCGGCCGAACCCTGACCTGCCCACACTGCCACTTCACCGGGCACCGCGACCTCGTCGCGGCCGCCACCATCGCCACCCGCACCCCGGGCGGCGGAACCACCACCCCCACACCCGTTCGGGTGCCCGGGGTGGTCACGCACCGTCGAGCCGGACGGCACCTCCCCGGTGCCGGCCAGTCCCGACGTGACCCCCGCCGCCCCCGGGCGGCGCGAGGATCAGTTGGCCCGCGGAGGCCCGCCCCACCACCCGTGGCGGGGAGTCGCTCGCCCAAAAGGCGAGGATCCACAACCACCACCGGACACCCGGTGAACGTTAGTGGACACCGCACTAGTAGTGCTTTGTTAGGTTGTTGTGGCGTGTCGCTTGTATGATCGTCGTGGTGGTGTTTGGCTGCGGTGCGTGGA
>NZ_MUYZ01000468.1:0-3420 GCF_003013775.1 Micromonospora sp. MH33 | reverse complement strand
CTGGCCGGCCGCCCGCCCGGCGCCGATCCGGCCCCTCGCCCAGGCCGCCGCCCTGGCCACCCTCGACGCGGACAGCCGGGTCGCACCCCGGGCCGGGCTGCGCTGGCAGCTCGCCCCGGCCGGCGACGGGAAGGTGGCGCTGCGCCTGTTCGACCGCACCGTCACCCTGCCCGGCACCTGCGAGCCGGCACTGCGCGCGCTGCTCGCCGGCGAGGTCACCCGGGTCGGCGACCTACCGGGCCTGGACGACGACGCCGACCGCCTGGTCCTGGCCCGCCGTCTCCTCAAGGAAGCCGTCCTCACCCCCGCCTGACCCGCCCACCCTCGCGCCCAAGCGGGTCGATCATGAAGGTTGCCCGCCACGACGGCGTGTCGCCGCAACAACTTCATGATCACCGGGCCGGGCGGCCGGGGCGGGGTGGTGGACGGTCAGCGGGTGAAGGTCACGGTCAGGAGGAGGGCGGTCGTTGCCAGGCCGGCGGCGGCCACCAGGAGGATCGGGCGGGGGGTCAGCAGGGCGTGGCGGCGGTCGGCGAGCAGGCGGGCCGGCGCCAACCCGACCAGCGGGCCGAGCAGCGTCACCACCAGCGCCAGCACCGGCATGCCGACGGCCAGGTCCCCGCCCGAGCCGGTGCCCAGCGCCCGTGCCCCCTCGCCCAGCGCGTAGGCCACCAGCGCGCCCCCGATCCCGCAGCCGACCAGCAGCGGGTTCGCCGAGCTGGGCAGTTCGCCCGGCTGGCGGGTCCGCTCCAGCAGCTCCCGTACCGCGCGCAGCAGCGGCACCGGGTCGCCGGTGGCGTCGCGGGCCGGCCCGGGCGGGTCGCCCAACCGCCGGCCGCCGGCGCCGATCCGCGCCCGGAGCTGCCCCCACAGGTGGGCGGCCTCAGCGTCCACCCGCTCCACCATCCGCTGCGCCTCGGTCACCTCCGCCTCGGCCTGCCGTACCTGCTCGGTGGCGTCGGCCACCGCCCGGTCGGCGGCGGCGACCTGCTGGGCGTACCAGCTGTGCGCCTCGTCGCGCTGGGCGGCCACCCGGGCGGTCAGCTCGGCGAGGCGGCGGATCTGGGCGGCGTACGTCTCACTGGAGACCGGTGCGTTCATCGGGACGGACCATAAGGGATGATCACCTGTCCCGTGCGGTGCACCGCCCGGTCGAAGTAGAGGCCCCGCCACGGGCGGGGGTACCAGTCCGGCCCGCCGGTGCCCGGATAGAGCGAGGAGCCCAGCTCGGCGCCTTGCACGTCGAGCGCCACCCAGGCGCCGATCTGGTCGGTGCGCGCCGCCGGCCCACCCAGGTCGACCCGCATCCGGGCCACCCCGCGCCACCAGGCCAGCACGTGGGTACGCCGCTCCGGCCCGTCGTGCAGGATCCGGCGCAGCTGCTCCAGCCCGGTCCGCCGGCCGGCCTTCCCGGCGAGCTGCCCGGCCGCCGCGTCGACCGCGTAGAGCAGCAGGAAGTGCGGCGTCTGCGGGGTGCCCGGGGCGCCGAGCGCGTCGCCCACCTCGGCCATCAGCTCGGGCACCGTCTCCTCGTCGTACCAGGCGGCGTCGTCGGCCAGATCCTCGTAGAGGGCGCGGGCGACCGGGTCGGCGTCCGGGTCGAGGCAGGCGATGGAGAACCGGGCGGTGCCGGGCCGGTACTGCCGGGCCAGGGAGCGGGCGGCGGCGTCGAGCACCGCGCACGCCTCGTCGACCCGGGTGCCGAGCACGGCCAGGTTCCGCCCGGGGGCGCGGGGCAGCCGCAGCGCCGCCGAGCGGGCCTGCACGTCGATGATCTCGCCGAGCAGCGCCACGGGGCTGCGCGGCATCCCCTGCTCGGGGGCGGCCAGCGCGCGGAAGTCGGGCGCCTCGGCCAGCCTCGGGATCGCGTCGCCGTCGAAGAGCCGGGCCGGGGCGGCGTCCTGCGGGCGCATCCGCCACAGCCGGTGCTGGAGTTCGCTCCACGTCTCCCAGTCGCTGGCCGACGGGATGCGGGCCACCTCGTTCCCCTCGGCCAGGCCGGACTCGGCGTTGACCACGGCGTGGTGCCGGGGAAGCGACTGCGCCGCGTCGTTGCGCTCGGCCAGGATCCGCAGCGCCTTGGGCAGCGCGATGCGCAGGGTGAACTGGGCGACCAGGGCGGGCCGCCCCCACAGCGCCTCGATGCCGCGCACGTCCTGCGAGGCGAGCACCAGGTGGATGCCCTGCGACCGGCCCCGCCGGGCCAGGTCCTCCAGCAGGTCGGCGGCCTCCCGGGCGACCACGTCCCGGCCGGCGAGCAGCGCCTGGAACTCGTCGACCACCGCCACGATCCGCGGCCAGTGCCCGGTCGGGTCCACCGCGCGCAGCTCGGCCAGCTTGGTGACCTCGTGCTTCTTCGCGGCGTCGGCCCGGCGGCGCAGCTCCTCGGCGAGGAACCGCAGCAGCGCCAGCCCGAACTCCCGGTCGGTGTTCACGTTGATCCCGACCAGCCGCATGTGCGGCAGCCAGCTCGGGTCCCGCCGGCCCTGGGCGAACCGGGCGAAGGACACCCCCTCCTTGAAGTCGAGGAGATAGAACTCCAGCTCGGCGGGGGAGTAGCGCGCGGCGAGCGCGCCGATCCAGGCGAAGATCAGGTTGGTCTTGCCGGTGCCGGACGGGCCGCCGATCAGCGCGTGCGGCGGGTAGTCGCCGAGGGTGAGCAGCACCGGCCGCCCGTGCGGGCCCTCGCCGATCGGCGCGCTGAGCCCGTGCGCCGAGTCCTCCCGCCAGTACTCGCCGGGCGGGGGGAGCAGGTCGGTGAAGGGCGCCGGCGGCGGGCCGGCGTTGACCCGGGAGGCCACCTCCCGGCAGGTCTCGGTGACCAGCCCGGCCGGCGGCGGGGCGTCGAGCACCACCGGCAGGCCGCCGATCCGGGCGTCGTCCGGGTCCACCACCACGCGGGTGACGGTCGGGCCGTCCGGCAGGTCGATGCCGCGAACCACGAGGTGCACCCCGCAGGCTGCCCCGGTACGCACCACCCGGTCCAGCTGTCCGCGCTCGTGCCGGGACAGCTCGTCGCCGCCGAGCAGCACCGCCACCCGCCACGGCTCCGGGCGCCGGCCGGTCGCGGTGGCCAGCTCGCGCAGCGACGCGTACTCGCCGGCCAGCACGGTCTCGTTGATCCGGCGGATCTGCTCCACCAGGTCGTCCAGCAGCCGGCCCAGGCCACCCGGGCCGACGAAGGTGAGCAGCCCGGCGGTGCCGAGCGGGGCGAACCCGGCCAGCCCGCCGCCCAGGTGCTCCGGGTCGTACCCGAAGAGCCGGACGGCGCCGGGGTCGGCCCGGCCGACCGAGCGCAGCAGCAGCGCGGGCACCACCGCGGCGACGCCCTCCCGGTCGCTCCCGGCGAGGTGCACGTGCCCGGCGTCGAGCAGCGGGACCAGCGCCGGCACCGGCTCGGCGCCGGGGATGCGTACCGTG
>NZ_MUYZ01000467.1:0-3437 GCF_003013775.1 Micromonospora sp. MH33 | reverse complement strand
CGCGCGGCGGCCCGGCGGCCGGCGCGGCCGGCGGGGCGGGCGGGGCGGCGGAGAGGGTGGCGGTGCCGTGCCGGGTCCACGGGGCGGTGGCCGGGCCGTCGGCGGGACGGGAGTGCAGGGTGACCGGGCGGCGGCCGTCCGCGCCGGCCGGGCCGACGGCGACCTGCACCTGGGTCGCCCGGTCGGCCGCAAGGGTCAGCGGGGCCTCGATGACCAGCTCGTCGAGGACCGGGCAGCCGACCTCGTCGCCGGCGCGCAGGCACAGCTCGACCAGGCCGGTCCCGGGCACCAGCACGCGGCCGGAGACCCGGTGGTCGGCCAGCCAGGGCTGGTCGCCGACGGCGAGCCGCCCGGTGAACAGGTGTCCCTGCCCGTCGGCGAGGGGCACGGAGGCGCCGAGCAGTGGATGCCCGGCGGCGGCCAGCCCGGCCGCGCCGACGTCGGCCGCGCCGGTGACCGGCCGGGGCCAGTAGCGCCGGTGGGCGAAGGCGTAGGTGGGCAGGTCGACCCGGCGGCCGCCGGCCAGGGCGGGCCGCCAGTCGACCGGAACGCCGCGTACGTGCAGCTGGGCCAGGGAGAGCAGGAACCGGGCGCGGTCGCCCTGGTCACGGTGCACCGACCCGACCACGACGGCCTCGCCGTCGTGCTCCTGGAGGGTCTGCTCGATACCGACGGTGAGCACCGGGTGCGGGCTGCACTCCACGTACGTGTCGTGGCCCTCGGCGGCCAGCGCCCGGACCGCGGCCGCCAGCTCGACGGGCTGGCGCAGGTTGCGGTACCAGTAGTCCGGGCCCATCTCGGCGCCGTCCAGCCAGCGCAGGTCTGTGGTCGAGAACAGCGGCACGGCGGCCGGCCCGGGGGTGACGCCGGCGAAGGCCTCGGCCAGCTCCTCGCGGATCCGCTCCACCTGGGCGGAGTGGGAGGCGTAGCTGATCGGGATGCGGCGGAACCGGACCTGTTCGGCGACGAGTTCGGCGCCGAGTTCGTCGACCGCGTCCGGGTCGCCGGAGACGACCACGGCGGCGGGGCCGTTGACCGCGGCCACGGCGAGCCGGTCGCCGTACCGGGCGACGCGCTCGCGGACCTGGTCGGCCGGGAACGCCACCGCGGCCATCGCCCCGTGCCCGGCGATGGCGCGCAGGGCGCGGCTGCGCAGCGCCACCATCCGGGCGGCGTCGGGCAGCGACAGCACCCCGGCGACACAGGCGGCGGCGATCTCGCCCTGCGAGTGGCCGACCACGGCGGCGGGCTGGACGCCGTGCGAGCGCCACAGCTCGGCCAGCGACACCATCACCGCGAACAGCGCCGGCTGCACCACGTCGACCCGGTCCAGCCCGGGCGCGCCCGGGGCCTGGCGCAGCACGTCCCGCAGCGACCAGTCCAGGTAGGGCCGCAGCGCGGCGTCGCAGGCGGCCATCCGCTCGGCGAAGACGGGCGCCTGGTCGAGCAGGTCCAGCGCCATGCCGTCCCACTGGGAGCCCTGGCCGGGGAAGACGAACACCACCTTGCCGGTGGCGGTGGCCTCCCCGCGAACGAGGTCGGGGGCGGCCCCGCCGTCGGCGAGCGCGTCGAGGGCCGCGGCGACCCCCGCCGGGTCGGCGCCGACCAGCACGGCCCGGGTGTCGAAGGTGGCCCGGGTGGTGGCCAGCGACCAGGCCACGTCGAGGGGTCGCTGGTCGGGCCGGTCGGCCAGGTGGGCACGGAGCCGGCGGGCCTGGCCGGCCAGAGCCTCGGGGTGGCGGCACCGCCTCGACGACCACGTGGGCGTTGGTGCCGCTGATGCCGAACGAGGAGACACCGGCCCGGGCCGGCCGGTCGGCGCGGGGCCACGGCCGGGCCTCGGTGAGCAGGTCGACGGCGCCGGCCGCCCAGTCGACCCGGCTGGTGCGCCGCTCGGCGTGCAGGGTGCGGGGCAGCCGCCCGTGCCGCATGGCGAGGACGACCTTGAGCAGCCCGGCGACGCCGGCCGCGGCCTGGGTGTGGCCCAGGTTGGACTTCACCGAGCCGAGCAGCAGCGGCGGGGCGTCGTCGGGACGCTGGCCGTAGGTGGCGATGATCGCCTCGGCCTCGATGGGGTCGCCGAGCGGGGTGCCGGTGCCGTGCGCCTCGACGGCGTCCACGTCGGTGGGGTCGAGCCCGGCGGCGGCCAGGGCGGCCCGGATGACCCGCTCCTGCGACGGTCCGTTGGGGGCGGTGAGCCCGTTGGACGCCCCGTCGGAGTTGACCGCCGAGCCGCGGATCAGGGCGAGCACGGGGTGCCCGCGCCGTCGGGCGTCGGAGAGACGTTCCACGACCAGCACGGCGACGCCCTCGGACATGCCGAACCCGTCGGCCTCCTCGGCGAACGCCTTGCACCGGCCGTCGGCGGCGAGCCCCCGCTGGCGGCTGAACCCGGTCAGCCCGGCCGGGCTGGACAGCACGGACACCCCACCGGCCAGGGCCAGGTCGCAGTCGCCCTGGCGGAGCGCCTGCCCGGCCAGGTGCAGCGCCACCAGAGACGCCGAGCAGGCGGTGTCCACGGTGACCGCCGGCCCCTCCAGCCCGAGGGCGTACGCGACCCGTCCGGAAAGGACGCTGCCGGCGGTGCCGGTGAGCAGGTGCCCCTCGTCGGCGGTGGTCTCCCCGTCGTCGGAGGAGGCGCCCGGGGCGATCCGTTCGGCGTAGTCCTGGCCGTGGGTGCCGGCGAAGACGCCGGTGCGGCTGCCGCGCAGGGTGCCCGGGTCGATGCCGGCCCGTTCCAGGGCCTCCCAGGAGGTCTCCAGCAGCAGCCGGTGCTGCGGGTCCATGGTGAGCGCCTCACGGGGGCTGATGCCGAAGAAGGCGGCGTCGAAGTCGGCCAGTCCGGTGAGGAACCCGCCGGCCCGCGCGTACGTGCGGCCGGGGGTGCCGGGGACCGGGTCGTACAGGTCGGTCAACGGCCAGCCCCGGTCGGTGGGCAGGTCGCCGATCACCTCACCGCCGACGTCGAGGAGCCGCCACAGCTCCTCGGGGGAGCCGATGCCGCCGGGGAAGCGGCAGGCCATCGCGACGATGGCGACCGGCTCGTCCAGGGCGGCGGTGCCGGCGTCGGCGACCTCGGTGGCGGTGGTGCCGAGCAGCCGGGCGTGCAGGTGCGCGGCGAGCAGTTCCGGGGTGGGGTGGTTGAACACGGCGTGCGGGGCGAGCCGGATGCCGGTGGCGGCGGAGAGCCGGTTGCTCAGCTCCACGGCCATCAGCGAGTCGAAGCCGAGTTCCTTGAACGGCCGGCGGGGTTCGACCTGCTCGGGGCCGGGGTGGCCGAGGACGGTGGCGCAGCGGGTGCGGACCAGGTCGAGCAGCAGCGCGGCGCGCTCGGGTTCGCCGAGGCCGGCGAGGCGGTCGGCGAAGCCACCGGCGGCGGGGGTGCCCGGGCCGGCGTTGACGGCCCGGCGCGGTGGCGGCGGGAGCAGCGCCCGCAG
>NZ_MUYZ01000466.1:0-3461 GCF_003013775.1 Micromonospora sp. MH33 | reverse complement strand
CGCAGCAGCGCCACCCCGCGCCGGACCAGCACCCGGGGCGCCTTACGCTGCTCGGCCAGGTCGCGGGCGAGCCGGCGGACGAAGGTCGCGCCGCGCGGGCGGCGCAGCGCGTACGCCCCGGCGAGCAGGCCCCGGCGGCGGCACTCCGCGACGATCTCGGCGGCGAAGATCCCTTCGGCGACGAAAAGTGGCGATCCGTCGACGTCGAATGGCCGGGTGGCCACCCGCCGGTCCGCGCCGATCGCATAAACCGGCACTTCGGCCTTGCCGTCCCGGGCCAGTCGGGCGATTGTTTCCACCGCCGTGTCCGCATCCCAGGACAGTGGGGACTCCCAGTCCACCGCTCCGTCCCGACGCGGCAACGTAGGGTCATCGCCGTCCTTGTAGAAGTCGTCCAGGCAGAGGACAGGAAGTCCGGTTCGATGGGCAATGTACGACTTTCCGGAGCCGGAGGGCCCGGCGAGCAGGACAACGCGGTGAGGGTGTTCCATTACCTTGAGTGACTCCGGCCAGACGGATTGCTATCAAATTGCATCAACATCTCATCACACCTCCCGCGAGGGACAACCTGGGCTTTCTCTTTGCGGGGCGGCGTGATGGAATCTCGGAGGTCCGACCCGCCGGGTCGGTCGCTCGGCGTTGCCCACAGGGCACGCCGGACGCGGTAATGCGAGGGCGGTGACGTGAGCAAACGGCCAACGACGGCGGGCTCTTTCCTGTCGCGTCTGCGCCGGCCGGCCAGCCGGCTCCGCGACATGCCGATCTGGTCCAAGCTCGGCCTGATCATGATCGTGCCGACCATCGCCACAGTCGTGGTGGGCACCACCGGTCTGGTCGATCACCTGGAGACGCTCAACAGTGCCAACCGGGCCGGTAACCTGGCCACCCTGATCGGCTACTCAGGTGATCTGGTCGACAAGCTGCAAGACGAGCGGGCCGCCGCCGTGCTGCTGCTGAGTGCCGACGAGTCGAAGGCCAAGGCCCGGTACACCGACGTCTACACCCAGACGGGCCAGGAGGTCGACAAGGCGCACGGGAAGTACTCGCAGCAGCGCGTCGTGCTGGAGAAGTTGCCCCCCGCGCTGGAGAAGATCCTCGACGGGATCGACCAGGACCTTCAAGACCTGTCCGGCACCCGCAGTCAGGTCTTCAACGGCAAGATGTCGAGCAGCTTCGCGGCCAAGGGGTACGACGGCCTGATCAGCGAGCTGCTTGCGGTCCGTGACTCGAGCACCCAGCTCGCCGGCGACAGCGACCTGAGCGACCGGATGCGCGCCGCCGCCGCCGTCGCCCGCAGCAAGGAGTTCCTCTCCGAGCGTCGGGTGGTCGTGCACCTCGCGCTGGACCGCGGCCGACTCGACCAGGCCCTGCGCACGGACTACATCTCCACCGTCACCGCCGAGCAGCAGGCGATCGAGTCCTTCACGGCCGTCGCCAACGGGTCCGAGAAGGAGCTCTACCAGCAGACCGTCGCCGGGGGCGACCTGCGCGAGGTGTCCTCCTACCAGGGGCAGATCGCCGGCAACGAGTCCGGGGCACTGACGAGCCTCTCCTTCGGTCCGGACCAGTGGGACACCGCGATGGTCGGCAACGCCAAGCTGGTCCGTACCGTCGAGTCGAAGCTCGACGGCGACGTGGTCAAGCAGGCCGACAAACTTCGTTCGGACGTGCAGCGCCAGGTCTTCCTGCAGACCGGCCTGCTGCTGAGCATGCTGCTGCTGGCGATCCTCTTCGCCTACCTGGTCGCCCGCTCGATGGCCCGCTCGCTGCGCGACCTGCGCCAGGGCGCCCTCTCGGTGGCCCAGTACGGCCTGCCGCAGGCGGTGGCCCGGCTGCGCGACCCGCAGGTCACCGGGCAGCTCTCCCCGGTGCAGCTGGCCAACCAGATCGCCGAGCCGCTGCCGGTGCGCAGCAAGGACGAGTTCGGCCAGGTGACCGAGGCGTTCAACGCCGTCCACCTGGAGGCTGTCCGGACCGCGGCCGAGCAGGCCGCCCTGCGGGCGTCCGTCGCGACCATGTTCGTCAACCTGGCCCGCCGGTCGCAGATCCTGGTCGACCGGCTGATCGGCCACCTCGACCGGCTGGAGCGCGGCGAGGAGGACCCGGACCGGCTGGCCGAGCTGTTCCAGCTCGACCACCTCGCCACCCGGATGCGCCGCAACGACGAGAACCTGCTGGTCCTCGCCGGCGCGGACTCCACCCGCGTGCAGCGCGAGCCGGCCGCCCTCATCGACGTGCTACGCGCCGCCCAGTCCGAGGTCGAGCACTACACCCGGATCGAGTTCGGCGTCATCGACCGGGACATCGAGGTCTCCGCGCACGCGGTCAACGACCTGGTGCACCTGGTCGCCGAGCTGTTCGACAACGCCACCGCCTTCTCCCCGCCGGACTCGCACGTCATGGTGGAGGCCCGGCGGGTGGGCGACCGCGCCTCCCTCTACGTGGAGGACCGGGGCATCGGCATCAGCCACGAGCAGTTGCGCGAGCTGAACGAGCGGCTGGCCACGCCGCCGCAGGTGGACGTCGCGGTCTCCCGGATGATGGGCCTCGTCGTGGTCGCCCGGCTGGCCTCCCGGCACGGCGTCAAGGTCGAGCTGCGGCCCGGTGCCGACCGGGGCACCGTCGCCGACGTCACGCTGCCCCCCTCGGTCCTGGTGCCGCGCGCCCTCTCCGGCCGTGGCCAGCTGGCGCCGGCCCTCCCGGCCGTCACCGGCCCGCAGCAGGGCGGCCCCGCCCCGGCGTTCGGGGCCCTGGCCGCGTTGGGGAACGGCCCGCACACCCCGCCGCCGGTCCCGCACCCCGGCACCTCCGGCAACCAGGTCACCCTGGGCGGGCGGTCCTTCGACCCGGCGCCGCGCAACGGCTCCGGCACCCCGGCCAACGCCGGTGCCGGCCGCTCGATGCCGGCCTGGTCCGACCTGACCGGCGCCGGCCCCCTCGCCGGCGGTGACGGCTTCACCCCGCGCAGCACGAACGGCCAGCCGATCGACCCGCTGCCCCAGCGGCGCAACCCGGCCGAGGCCGACCCGGCCTCCACCGGTCAGCAGCCGGCCATCCCGCGGCAGCTGCCGAGCAGCCCCGAGACCCGGCCGTACAACCCGCCGCCGGTGTCGGCGCCGCCGCTGCCGCCGGTCTCCGGTGTCCCGGTCTCCGGCCACCCGGTCTCCGGCTACCCCGTGTCCGGCTCGCCGGCCTCCGGTTACCCCGTGTCGGGTGCGCCGGCCTCCGGTTACCCCGTGTCGGGTGCGCCGGCCTCCGGTTACCCCGTGTCGGGTGCGCCGGGCTCCGGTTACCCCGTGTCGGGGGCGCCCGCGTCGGGCTACCCCGTGTCGGGTGCGCCGGCCGCCGGTCAGTCGATGTCGGCCGCACCGGCCGCGCGCCACCCGGTCTCGGCGCCGCCGGTGAACCAGGTGCCGCCGCGTCCCGCCCCGCCGGCTCCCGCGCCGCACGTCGGCGCCCCG
>NZ_MUYZ01000465.1:0-3466 GCF_003013775.1 Micromonospora sp. MH33 | reverse complement strand
GCTCGCCGCCGGCCTCGGCACCACGGCCCACCCCCCGCCCCAGCCGGGCGCCTCGGCCGCGCCGACCGCCGAAGGCACCGGCCCGCCCGGCCCGGTGCTCCCCCGCTCGGAGCCGGTGCGCGTCGCCATCCCCCGCATCGGCGTCGACGCCGACATCGTCCCGGTCGCCACCGACACGAGCGGCGCGCTGGAGGTGCCGCCGCTGGACCACCCGGAGATCGCCGGCTGGTACCGCCGCGGCCCCACCCCGGGCGAGGCCGGCAACGCCGTGCTGGTGGGACACGTCGACTCGCTGCGCGGCCCGGCGGTCTTCTTCGACCTCGGCCGGCTGCGCCCCGGGGACACCATTGAGGTCACCCGGACCGACGGCCGGGTCGCGGTGTTCACCGTGGACGGCGTCGGGGCGTACCCGAAGGAGCACTTCCCCACCGAGCGGGTGTACGGCGGCGGCGCCGAGGCCCGGCTCCGGCTGATCACCTGCGGCGGCCGGTTCGACCCGCGCACCGGCAGCTACCCGGACAACATCGTGGTCTTCGCCACCGCTGCCCGCTGACGCGGGCCGGACACCGCCGGAGCGCCGGCAGGCCGTACGGTGGGCCGTCAGTTCCTCGGCGGTGGAGGTGCGCGGTGGACCGGTCGGCGGTACGGACCCGGAGGCGCGGGCGGCTGTTGCCCGGTCTCGTCGCCCGGCTGCTCGGGCGCGCCGACGAGGCGTCCGGGCCGACGCCGCGCCGGGCCAACCCGGACGCCGTGGTGGACTGCGCGGTCTACGTGGCCGGCCGCCGGGAGCCGGGCCGGCCGCACTACGCCGACGCGTACGACCGGGCCCGCCGCACCCGGCGGGCCTTTGTCTGGCTCGGCCTGCACGAGCCGGGCCCCGCGGTGATGGCCGCGGTCGGACGGACCTTCGGGCTGGACGAGCTGGCCGTGGCGCAGGCCCTCGCCGACGGGCACCGCCCCACCGTGCAGCGGCACGGCGAGGTCACGCTGCTGGTGCTGCGCACGGCCGGCTACGTGGAGCACACCGAGCTGACCGCCACCTCCGAGGTGATCGACACCGGGGACGTGATGGTGTTCCTCGGCGACCGGTTCGCGCTCACCGTTCGGCACGGCGCGACGGGCGCGCTGACCCCGGTGCGGGAGGACGTGCAGCGCCGGCCGGGCGTGCTGGCCGAGGGGCCGTGGGCGGTGGCGTACGCGGTCTGCGCCCGGATGGTCGACCTCTACCTGGAGGTCGCCGGGCACCTGGAACGGGACCTGGAACGCGTCGAGGAGAGCGTCTTCGCCCGCGAACGGGACGCCGACATCCAGCACATCTACCAGCTCAAGCGGGAGGTGGTGGAGTTCAAGCGGGCGGTGCTGCCGTTGCAGGCGCCGCTGCGCGCGCTGCTGGAGCAGCGGGGCGAGGGCCCGCCGCCGGCGCTGCACCGCTGGTTCGCCGACGTGGAGAGCCGGCTCACCCGGGCGGTGGACCGGATCGGCTCGTACGACGACCTGCTCAACTCGATCCTCCAGTCCCGGCTGGCGCAGCTCGCCGTGGAGCAGAACAACGACATGCGCAAGATCGCGGCCTGGGCGGCCATCGCCGCCACGCAGACCGCGGTGGCCGGGGTCTACGGGATGAACTTCGCGCACATGCCGGAGCTCGGCTGGCGGTACGGCTACGCGGGCGCGCTGCTGCTGATGGCGACCGCCGCGGTCACCCTGCACCGGCTGTTCCGGCACTCCGGCTGGCTCTGAGCGTCACGGCCGGTCCAGGTCGGACAGTTCGGCGTCGAGGAGCTCGGCGAGGCGGTCCACCCGCCACGGGTCGGACTCGGCCGTGATGCCCCGGCTGGGCATCTCCACCGTCATCAGCAGGTAGAGGTGCAGCCGGTAGAGCCCGAGCCGGCGGCGCGCCCCGGCGTCCAGCGGGAACGGCGCGACCGCCCGGTACGCCCGCACGAGAGGGTCGTCCGGCTCGTCCTCGGCGCGCCGGAACAGCAGCGGCGACACCAGGTCCAGCAGCGGGTCGCCCCAGAGGTGGCGCTCGCCGTCGACCAGCCCGCTGAGCCGGGGCGTCCCGCCGGGGCCGTCGACCGCCAGGACGTTGCCGGCCCAGCCGTCGAAGTGCAGCAGCGCCGGGCGGCGTACCGCGTCGAGGACGTGGGCGTGCCGGTCGACCAGCTCGCGGATCCGGGCCGCCGGCACGGGCAGCGGCACCGCCCAGTCCGCCGCGTCGGCGAGCAGGTCGTCCAGCATGGCCGTGTACGCGCCCCGCCACGTGGGTGCGCCGCTCCGGCCGCCGTCGTAGCCGTAGCGGTCGCCGGTTACGCCGTGCAGCGTGGCGAGCGCGCGGCCGAACTCGGCCCGGACCGGGCCCACCTCGGCACCGGCCCGGGTCAGGTCCCACAGGGTGCGGCCGGGCAGCAGGCCGGTGAGCAGCCAGTCGCCCAGCACCGGGTCGCGGCCGTGGTGCAGCAGCGGCGGCACCGGCACGGCGGGTGCCCGCGCGGCGACCAGCCGCAGGTAGCGGGCCTCCGCCCCGATCATGTCGCGCTCGTAGCGCAGCAACGGCACCTGCGGCGGCGGCCCCACCTTGAGCACCACGGCCCGCCCGTCGTCGAGGGTGACCCACCAGACGGCGGCGAACCCGCCGCCGGTCAGCGGCCCGCAGTCGACCACCTCGGGCGTGGGGCCGAACGACGCGGCCAGGTAGCGCCGGACCTGATCGGGGTCGAGGCGGCGTTGGGTGGGGCTCATCCGGTGCGTGTCTCCGTGCTCAGGTTCATGTCCCGCACCAGGCTAGTGGTCACGGCGCGCGGGCGGCGGCCCCCGACCGCCTGGTGGCTTCGTAGGCTGGTGCCCATGATGTGGCGGCGGTACGTGGCGATCGGCGACAGCACCACCGAGGGGCTGGACGACCCGGACGAGGCGGGCGGCTACCGGGGCTGGGCCGACCGGTTCGCCCTCGCGGTGGCCCGCGCCCAGGGCGGCCTGGAGTACGCCAACCTCGCCATCCGCGGCCGCACCACCAGGCGGATCCGCACCGAGCAGCTGCCGGTGGCGCTGGAGCTGGCCCCCGACCTGGCGACCGTGGTGGCCGGCATGAACGACGTGCTGCGGCCGTCGTTCGACGCCGACCGGGTGGCCGAGGACGTGCGCGCCATGCAACGGGCGCTGGTCGGCCAGGGCGCCACCGTGCTCACCTTCACCCTGCCCGACCCGGCGCCGGTCATGCCGCTGGCCCGCCCGTTGCGTGGCCGGGTGCTGGCGCTGAACGAGGCGGTCCGCGCGGCCACCGCCGAGACCGGGGCCACCCTGCTCGACCTGGGCGCGCATCCGGTGGCCTCCGACCCGCGGCTGTGGAGCGACGACCGCCTGCACGCCAACTCGGCCGGCCACGAGCGGATCGCCGCGGCGCTCGCGCACACCGCCGGCCTGCCCGGGTACGACGACGCGTGGTCGCGCCCGCTGCCGCCGGCCG
>NZ_MUYZ01000464.1:0-3469 GCF_003013775.1 Micromonospora sp. MH33 | reverse complement strand
GCCCCGGGACGGCGGCGCCGGGCGGCGACACGTCGTGGGCCGGCCCCGTCACGGCGGCGCCGGGCGGCGGCGCGTCGGGGCCGGCGAGGGGCGGTGACTCAGGCAATGCCGGCGGCCAGCTCGTAACCGGCCTCGTCGACCGCGGCGCGGACGGACTCGACGGGCAGCGGGGCGGCGCTGGTGACCGTGGCCGTGCCGCTGGCCAGGTCGATCCGGACCTCGTCCACGCCCGGCAGGGCGGACAGCTCCTCGGTGACCGCCCGGACGCAGTGTTCGCAGGTCATGCCGGTGACGGCGTACGTCTGGACGACGGGTCGCTGCTCGGTCATGGGCCCACCGTACCGCCGGTCGGGGGTCGACCCGCCGACGGTCCGCCGACGGTGGCGACGCTCGCATTCCGGCCGGGTCGGGAACTTTCCGCGCCCCGGGTGCGACGGTTCAGCCGGCCACCGCGAGCGCCAGCGGGAGCACATCGGGCGCACCGGCCCGGCGCAGCAGCCGGGCCACCATGCTCATGGTCCACCCCGAGTCGACCAGGTCGTCGACGAGCAGCACCGGCCCGTCCAGCCCGGCCAGCACGTCGGCAAGGTCACCGGGCACCGCGAAGGCGTCGTGCAGCGCGCGTACCCGCTGGGCGCTGTTGCCCCGCGGGCCGCCGGCCCCGGACGGACCGGTCGGGACGACCCGGCCGAGCAGCGGCAGCCGGCCCACCGCGGCGATCCGCTCGGCGAGCGAGCCGACCAGCAGCGGCCGGGTGCGGGAGCCGACCGCGACCACGCCGACGGGGCGACGCGGCCACGGGTCGTCGCCGTGCGCCCACGCCTTCAGCACCTCGACCACCGCCGCCGACACGTCGTCGGGCACCGGGCCGTCCGCCGCGTCCGGCCCGACCAGGCCGCGCAGCCGGCCGCCCCAACCCAGGTCGGACAGGCGTCCCACGGCCCGCCCGGGCAGCGCCTGCTCCGTCGGTGGGATGCGCCCCTTCAGGGGTACGCCGACCGCCTCCAGCCCGGTCGGCCAGAGCTTCTTCGGCGCGATCTCCAGGCCGGGGCGGCCGAGGAAGGTCTGCGCGGCGCTCAGCGCGGCGTCGGACACCTCGGGGCCGAACAGCGGGGCGGCGCAGTTGTCGCACCGGCCGCAGTCCCCCGCCCCGGCGTCGTCCAGGCACTCCCGCAGGTAGCGCATCCGGCAGACGGGCGTGGCCGCGTACTCCCGCATGGCCTGCTGCTCGGCGGTGCGCGCCTGGGCGACGCGGCGCAACCGGGCCTCGTCGTAGACCCAGGGCTCGCCGGTGGCGAGCCAGCCGCCGCGCACCCGGCGGACCGCGCCGTCCACGTCGAGCACCTTGAGCATCAGCTCGAGCCGGGTCCGGCGCAGGTCGACCACCGGTTCGAGGGCCTGGGTGGAGATCGGCCGCTCGGTGTCCAGGGCGGCGAGCACGGCCCGGACCTGCTCCTCGGGCGGGAAGGCGAGCGAGGCGAAGTACCGCCAGATCGCCGCGTCCTCGACGCCGGGGAGCAGCAGCACCTCGGCGTGCTCGACGGCCCGGCCGGCCCGGCCGACCTGCTGGTAGTAGGCGATCGGCGAGGGCGGCGCGCCCAGGTGCACCACGAAGCCGAGGTCGGGCTTGTCGAAGCCCATGCCGAGCGCGCTGGTGGCGACCAGCGCCTTGATCTTGTTGTCCAGCAGGTCCTGCTCGGCGGCCCGCCGGTCGGCGTCCTCGGCCTGACCGGTATAGGCGGCCACCGACCAGCCCCGGGCGCCGAGGAACTCGGCGGTCTCGCCGGCCGCCGCCACGGTCAGCGTGTAGATGATCCCCGAGCCGGGAAGCCGGTCCAGGTGGTCGGCGAGCCAGGCCAGCCGGTGCGCCGGGCTCGGCAGGTCCAGTACGCCGAGCCGCAGCGACTCCCGGTCGAGGGTGCCGCGCAGGAC
The DNA here is from genome assembly GCF_003013775.1 of Micromonospora sp. MH33. Classification (NCBI taxonomy): domain Bacteria; kingdom Bacillati; phylum Actinomycetota; class Actinomycetes; order Micromonosporales; family Micromonosporaceae; genus Micromonospora; species Micromonospora sp. MH33. The sequence goes on along the minus strand of NZ_MUYZ01000464.1, from coordinate 1,537 downwards.
CAGGGCGTCGCCGAGCTGCTCCGCGACGTCCTGGGTGACCCGGGCGTTGGCGGTGGCCGTGGTGGCGAGCACCGGCGTCCGCTCGGGCAGATTGGCGAGGAAGGTGCGCAGCCGCCGGTAGTCGGGGCGGAAGTCGTGCCCCCAGTCGGAGACGCAGTGCGCCTCGTCCACCACGAGCAGCCCGGTGGTGGCCGCCAGCTTCGGCAGCACGCCGTCCCGGAAGTCGGGGTTGTTGAGGCGTTCCGGGCTGATCAGCAGCACGTCCACCGCCCCGGCGTGGATCTCGGCGGTGATCTCGTCCCACTCGTCGAGGTTCGCCGAGTTGATGGTGCGGGCCCGGATGCCGGCCCGGGCCGCCGACTCGACCTGGTTCCGCATGAGCGCCAGCAGCGGCGAGACGATCACCGTGGGGCCGTGCTCACCACCCTCGCGGAGCAGCGCGGTGGCCACGAAGTACACGGCCGACTTGCCCCAGCCGGTGCGCTGCACGCAGAGCACCCGCCGCCGGTCGACCACCAACGCCTCGATGGCCCGCCACTGGTCCTCGCGGAGCCGGGCGTGCTCACCCGCCAGCCGCCGCAGCACCGCCTCGGCGCGCTCTCGGACGGCCTTCCGATCCTGACCCATCCGGCATTTCTACCAGGCGACCGCCGCCGGTCCGAGTCACGAGGGCTGGACGGGCGGTGGCTCGGGCGGCAGGAAGAGCAGCACGTCCCGGAGTGTTTCGGTCGCCGCGGGCGGCAGGTGGCACCGCGCGGCCAACTCCTCCATCGACCCGTACCGGCCGCGCAGCCAGCGGTCGACCGCTAGCTGGCGGCGCTGGTCGACGGTCAGCCCGGGCAGCGTGGCCAGCACCGGATCGGGCACCGCGTTGACGTCGACCAGGCCGCCGTCGTCGTAGCTGCGGAGCAGGTCCGGGCGGCCGATGCGCAGGTCGACCCGGGCGGCCGGATAGTGGTGCAGCAGGTAGCGGGCCTGCTCCCGGCGCAGCCGCCGCTGCTCGTCGGTGCGCTGCCGGCCGGTCCAGAACAGCCCGCCGATGGCCGCCCAGAGCGTCGGGTTGAGCAGCACGACGTGCGCGGTACCGAGCAGCCAGCAGATGCCCAGCGCCAGGATGAGGTAGAGCGCCTCCGCGTCGGTCGGCTCCTCGTTCTCCGGCGCGCTGACCGCGAGGACGAACACGCTGAGGACGAGCAGGAAGTAGCCGAATCCGGCCAGCGCCAGCCGCCAGCTGCGGCGCCACAGCGCGTACCCGAGGACCACGGCCCAGGTGAGCGATCCGAACGACACCAGCACGGTCGCGGTGCCGACGACCGTCGCGGCGAGCCGGACCCACCCGGGCGCCCGTCGTTCGGCCGGTGCCCCGGCCGGCTGGGCCATGGCGACCAGGAGGGCGTGCGGGACCGGGTCCAGCGGTCCGACCGGCCCGGCGCCCCAACCCAGCTTGGCCGGCGGGGTCGGCGCGGGGGCGGACGCCGACCGGACGGCGACCGCTTCCGGTGCGGCGGACGGCGACCCGTCCGGCAGGCCCGTGCCG
>NZ_MUYZ01000463.1:0-3512 GCF_003013775.1 Micromonospora sp. MH33 | reverse complement strand
CGTACCGCGGTCACCGACCCGGCGGCGCCGGTCACCCGGCGGCGCGCGGCGGCGGCCGAGCTGGCCCGACTGGCCGCCGCCGGGGTGCCCGGCGCGCACCCGGACGACTGGTGGGGGCTGCGCGGCCTCTCCGACGACCGGCCGCTGGTCGACGAGGGCGAGCCGGTGAAGGTCACCCCGTCGGCCATGGAGAGCGCGCTCCGGTGCAGCCTGCGCTGGCTGCTGGAGCGGCACGGCGGCAGCGCCCCCGCCAGCGCCGCGCAGGGCGTCGGCAACCTGGTGCACGCCGCCGCCATGCTGGCCGAGGACGCCAGCGTCGACCGGACCGCCCTGCTGGAGTACGTGGCCGCCCGGTTCGACGCCATCGAGCTGGCCGCCCGCTGGATGGTTGGCCCGGAACGGGCCCGCGCCGAGGCCATGGTGGACAAGCTGCTGCGCTGGCTGGCCGGCAACCCCCGGCGGCTGCTCGCCATCGAGCACGAGTTCGCGGTCCGCCTCGACGACCCGCGCCGCCCGGTCGAGCTGACCGGCCGGGTCGACCGGCTGGAGGTCGACGCCGAGGGGCGGCTCGTGGTGATCGACCTGAAGACCGGCAAGTCCACCGCGGTCACCGAGCGGGAGGTCGCCGAGCACCCGCAGCTCGGCGCCTACCAGGCGGCCGTCGAGGCGGGGGCGTTCGCCGAGTTCGGCGAGGAGTCCGGAGGTGCCGCGCTGGTGCAGCTCGGCACCGGCGCCAGGGACGCCAAGGAGCAGGCCCAGGCGGCCGCCGGGGAGGGTCCCGAGGCCGGCTGGGCCACCGCGCTGGTCCGGCGCACCGCCGACACGATGGCCGCCGCCACCTTCGCCGCCGTCGCCAACTCGAAGTGCCGGGTCTGCCCGGTGCGGACGAGCTGCCCGGTCTCCGGGCAGGGACGCCAGGTCGTCGAGCCGCCCACGGAGCACGCATGACGACCCAGCCGACGCTGTTCAGCACCACCGCCACCCCGGCGCCCCGGATTGCCGACGCCGGCCCCCGCTACACCCCGGTCGAGCTGGCCAAACTGCTCCGGCTGCCGGCGCCCACCCGGGAACAGGCGGCGATCATCGCCGCGCCGGTGGAGCCGCTGCTGGTGGTGGCGGGCGCCGGCTCCGGCAAGACCGAGACGATGGCCGCCCGGGTGGTCTGGCTGGTCGCCAACTCCTACGTCCGTCCCGAGCAGATCCTCGGCCTCACCTTCACCCGCAAGGCCGCCGGCGAGCTGGCGCACCGGGTACGCGCCCGGCTCGACCAGCTCATCCGGCGGCTCGGCCGGCAGGGACGGGACCCGCACGAGGACCCTCTGGCCGGCGAGCCGACGGTCTCCACCTACCACTCGTACGCGGGTCGCATCGTCACCGAGCACGGGCTGCGCGCCGGCTACGAGCCGACCACCCGGCTGCTCACCGAGGCGTCCCGCTGGCAGCTCGTCGACCTGCTGGTGCGCAACTACGACGGCGACATGTCCGAGGTGGACCGGATGCCGTCCACCATCACCGACGCGGTGCTCGCCCTGGCCGGCGAGCTGGACGAGCACCTGGTCGACCCGGACGAGCTGGCCGCCTGGACCGGCCGGTTCTTCGCCGAGGTGCAGTCCCGCCCCGGCCGGGTCTACGCCGACGTGCGCAAGGCCCTCCAGCTCCAGCAGACCCGGCTGAAGCTGCTCCCGCTGGTCCGCGCGTACGGCCGGCGCAAGGACGACTTCGAGGCCATGGACTTCGCCGACCAGCTGGCCCGGGCCGCCCGGGTGGCCCGCGACCACCCCGGCGTCGGGGTGATCGAGCGGGACCGGTTCCGGGTGGTGCTGCTCGACGAGTACCAGGACACCAGCCACGCCCAGGTGGTGCTGCTCAACGCGCTCTTCGGCGGTGGCCATCCGGTCACCGCGGTGGGCGACCCCTGCCAGTCCATCTACGGCTGGCGGGGGGCCAGCGCCGGCACGCTCGACCGGTTCCCCACCGAGTTCGCCCGCACCGACGGCGCCCCCGCCGAGGTGCTCAGCCTCACCACGAGCTGGCGCAACCGGCCGGAGATCCTCGGCGTCGCCAACGCGCTGTCGGTGCCGCTGCGGGCGGCCGGCGCCCGGGTGCCCGAGCTGCGCGCCGCGCTCAGCGTCCGCGACCCGATCCCGCACCGCAGCCCCGGCGGGCGGGCCGCCGGCACCGTGCACTGCGCGCTGCTGGAGACGTACGCCGACGAGGCCGACTGGATCGCGGACAGCGTGCTGGCGGCCTGGCGCGGCGCGGCCGGGATGCCGGACTCGCTGCCCGAGCACATCCCGGCGCACCGGCGCCCCACCACCGCCGTCCTGGTCCGGCTGCGCAGCCAGATCCCGGCGATCGAGGCGGCGCTGCGCGCCCGCGGGCTGCCGGTCGACGTGGTCGGGCTGGGTGGGCTGCTGGACACCCCCGAGGTCCGGGACGTGGTCTGCACGCTGCGGGTGCTCGCCGACCCGACCGACGGGGCGGCGCTGCTGCGGCTGCTCACCGGCGCGCGCTGGCGGATCGGGCCGCGCGACCTGGTCGCCCTGCACCGGCGGGCCCGTGCCATCGCGCGCACCCGGCGGGAGGTGACCGGCGACGACGGGCCGGAGATCACCGTGGACGCGCTGGACGAGGCCACCCTCGTCGAGGCGCTGGCCGACCTGGGGCCGGCGCAGGCGTACTCGGCCGAGGGGTACGCGCGGCTGCGGTCGTACGGCATGGAGCTGGCGCTGCTGCGCTACCGGCTGGACCAGTCCCTGCCGGAGCTGATCGCGGACATCGAGCGGACCATCGGCCTGGACGTGGAGGTGGCGGTCCGGGCCGGCCGGGACGGCGCCGGTGACGCCGGGCTGGCCCGCGCCCACCTGGACGCGCTCGGCGACGTGGCGGCCCGGTTCAGCGGCGAGACCCCCGGCGCCACGCTGGCCGGGTTCCTCGCCTACCTGGCCGCCGCCGAGGACGAGGAGCGTGGCCTCACCCCGGGCGAGGTCGAGGTGGTGGAAGGCGCGGTGCAGATCCTCACCGCCCACGCCGCCAAGGGACTGGAGTGGGACGTGGTGTCGGTCGCCGGGCTGACCCGGGGCGTCTGGCCGGGGCCGGTGCGCAACTCCGACCACTGGCTGGGCGGGCTCGGCGTGCTGCCGTTCCCGCTGCGCGGCGACGCGGACGGGCTGCCCGAGCTGGGCCTGTACGGGGCGGCGGACCAGCGCGGGGTGGCCCGGGCGGTGGAGGACTTCACCGACGCCTGGCGGGCGCACGACGAGCGGGAGGAGCGCCGGCTGGCGTACGTGGCGGTGACCCGGCCCCGCCGGCTGCTGCTCTGCTCGGGCTACTGGTGGGGGGAGGGGACGAAGCGGTTCCGCGGCCCGTCGGTCTTTCTCCGCGAGGTGCACGACGCCTGCCTGGCCGGCGCCGACGGCCACCTGGTCGACGCCTGGGCGCCCGAGCCGGCCGGGGACGCGGTCAACCCGACCACCGAGACGGTGCTGCGGGCCGAGTGGCCGGCCGACCCG
>NZ_MUYZ01000462.1:0-3513 GCF_003013775.1 Micromonospora sp. MH33 | reverse complement strand
GGCCGCCCAGCGCGGCCAGCCGCCGGGAGTCGTCCCGCAACGCCGCGCCGACCCGCGCCGGGTCGGCGCCGGCCCGCTGCGCGCGGATCGTCAGCACGCCGTCGGACCGGCCCAGGTCCAGGTGCACCGGCTGCTCCCCACCGCTGGCGCCCAGCGCCGCCGCTGCGGACACACCGGCCTGGTACAGCCCGGACTCGACCTCCCAGCCCTGGCGCCGGCCCAGTTCGCCGCGGAGCACCACCGGCACCGGCAGCGCGGCGGTGACCTCCTCCAGCGCCGCGCGCACACCGGTACCTCGCAGTACCTGCGGGTACACCCCGCGGACAACGGCGCGGAACTGCTCGATCATCTCGCCCAGCCCGGCCCGGATGTCGCCAGCGATCGCCGTGGCCTGCGGTGAGCCGGCGCGCAGCGCCCGTTCCAGGTCCGCGGTGCGGTCCAGGATCGCCCGCAGTTGCCGGCCGGGCGTCGCGGTGACCGCGGTGGCGAGCCGGTCGCGCTCCACCGCCTGCACCGTCAGCAACTCCATCTGGGTCGCGCTGACCCGCCGTGCCGCCGCATCGGCCCGGGCCCGTACGGCGGCGCAGGACGCGCGGTGGCCCGCCTGGCGCAGCAGCAGGCCGACGCAGACCGCCGTCTCGCCCAGCGGCGCCGTCACGGCCAGCGGGTACCGGGGATTCTCCGGGTGCGCCAGCACCAGCACCCCGCACCGGGCGCCGCCGTCGGTCACATCCGCGGCCGCGACCACACCGGACCAGCCCAGCAGCAGGCCCGGGTCGGCCACCAGGTCCGGCAACGCACCCGTCACCCAGCGCCGGGAACGCCACGTGATCGCGGACGTCCATGATGGATCACCGGCGCCCGGTGTCGTTCCCGCCGGCAGCCACAGCGCCGCGTAGCGCACCGCGTGGGCCCGGGCAACCTCGCGCAGCAGCGTACGCAGGATCGGCCGGTACCCACCCAGCGGGTCCTGCGGCCCCGCGGGCGCGGGCAGCGCACGCGAGGACGCCAGCTGGGCCAGGACGGTGAACGGCCCGGCCGGGCGGGATGGGTGCGCCGGCTCGCCGCCCGTGTTCCAGGGCACCGCGCTAGTCCGCCATCTGGCTTGAGCGCAGGTACGCGAGCACCGCCAGGACCCGCCGGTGGTGCGCGGCCGACTCGGCCGGCAGGTCCAGCTTGGTGAATATGCTCGCGATCCGCTTCTCGACCGTCTTGACCGACAGGAACAACTCCCTCGCGATCCCGGAATTCGACCGCCCTTCCGCCATGAGTCGCAGCACGGTGCGTTCCTGCTCGGTGAGATCGGCCAGCATACTGCGTACCGGAGGGCTCGGCCGGTCCACCAGGTTGGCGGCCAGCGCCGGCTCGATCACGAACTCGCCGGCGGCGATGCGTACCAGCGTGTCGGCGAGCACGGCCACCCCGGCCACCTGGTCCTTGAGCCGGTACCCGATCCGGTCGGTGCCGATCTCCAGCAGCCGGAACAGGTAGTGTGCCTCGGCGTGCTGGGACAGCAGCAGCAGACCGACGTCCGGGTGCTCCGCCCGCACCCGCTGGGCGGTCTGCAGTCCGCCGTCGGCGCCTGGCGGCATCCGAATGTCCATGATGGCCACATCCACGGGGGTATGGGCCAGCAGATCGAGCAGTCGATCGCCGTCCTCCACGCCGCCGACCACCCGGTGCCCGGCGGCGGACAGCAGCAGTTGCAGCCCCTCCCGGAACAGCGCGCCGTCGTCGGCCACCGCAACGTCCATGGCTTGCCTCCCGATGCGAATACCCACGATCTTGTAGCTAGTTAATACGGCGGCGTATCGTGATGCGCTGTTCACCAGCCACAACGTTGTGAATGGTAACTGCGGCAAGCTTGGCGAGGGGAAAACTGGTATGTATGGAGTGGGTATCGACCTGGGTACCAGCTTCACCGCCGCAGCGACCGCCTCCGCCTGGGCCCTGGACATGGTGCCACTGGCCGGACAATCGATCATCACCCCGTCAGTCGCCTACCTCGACGAGCAGGGCACACTGCTGACCGGTGAAGCGGCCGACCGCCTCGGCCTGCAGAACCCCGACCGGGCGGCACGGGAGTTCAAACGCCGCCTCGGTGACCCCACCCCCGTAATCCTGGACGGAGCACCGTACTCCCCCACCGCCCTGATGGCCGCCCTGCTCCGGACCGTGGTCGACACCGTCACCCAGACCCAGGGCGCCCCGCCCGACCGGATCGTGCTGACCCACCCCGCCGTGTGGGGCCCCTACCGACGCGAACAATTCGCCGCCATCCCACACCTGGCCGGCCTACCCCGCCCACAAACCGAGCCGGAAGCCGACACGGACGGCCCGACCGTCATCACCATCACCGAACCGGTCGCCGCCGCCACCTACTACTGCTCCACCCAACCACTACCCCCCGACGGCCTGCTCGCCGTCTACGACCTCGGCGGAGGCACCTTCGACAGCGCCGTGGTCCGCAACGGCCGCGACGGACTGGAAATCATCGGCACCCCCGAAGGCATCGAATGGCTCGGCGGCGCCGACTTCGACCAAGCACTCATGGACCACGTCGACCGCCAACTCGGCGGCGCGATCACCGCACTGGACCCCACCGACCCCGGCACCGCCGCGATCCTGGCCACCCTCCAACGCGACTGCATGCACGCCAAAGAAGCACTGTCCACCCGCGAAAAAGCAGACATCACCGTGCCCCTGCCCGACTCCCCACGGCACGTAACCGTGACCCGGGAAACGTTCGAGCAGATGATCACACCACCCGTCGAAACCACCATCGAAACCTTCCGGCGCACCCTCACCGCCGCCGGCGTCACCCTGCAAGACCTCACCGCAGTGCTCCTGGTCGGCGGATCATCCCAAATCCCCCTGGTCACCCAACTGCTGCGAGACACACTGCGGCGACCGATCATGACCAACACCCACCCGAAACACGCCGTCGCCCTCGGCGCCGCCATGCTCAGCTCCGACACCCACACAGCCCGGACCATCCCACCACCCCGACGACCCGCACCCGACGCGCCAACCACCATGCCGAGCACCACGACGACCCGAACCGGCGCACCATCCCCGGCGGCCGAACACGACAGCGGCGAGCCCGCCGCACCAGCAGTCCTGGGCGCGCCGGCGCTCAAGGCGGGGCGCGGCGCGAAGCAACGGACGCGACCGCCGGCCGAGCCGGCACAGCCGGTCAGCGGCCCTGCCGGAGACACTCACCCGGCTGACCTGCCGCCCGCGGCGGACGTGCCGCCTCCGGCGCGGCGGCGGTGGTCACGGCTAGCGATCGCGCGCGTCGTCGTCGCGCTGGTCGCGGTCGTCGGCCTGCTGAGCGCAGCGATGCTGCTCCGGACCGACACTCCGAGCGACACACAGGCACCCAGCGCGACGCCCGGAACCGTCGCCCCGAGCGTCCAGACGCAGGCGCCCAGCGCGACGCCCCGAACCAGCACCCCGAGCAACCGACCCCGGACGCCCAGCGCGACGCCCCGACCCAGCACCCCGAGCGGC
>NZ_MUYZ01000461.1:0-3534 GCF_003013775.1 Micromonospora sp. MH33 | reverse complement strand
CGGCCGAGGCGACCAACGGCACCAGGTCGAGCAGCGCCGCGCGGGTCCGCCCGTCCAGCCGCTCCCCCGCCCGGGCCCAGGCGACCAGCCGGCCCACCTCGGTGCCGCCCCGGAGCAACGGCAGCACCAGCGGCGCGCCCACCGGGCCGGCGGAGGAACCGTGCGCGGCGTACGGCTCGGGGCCGTCCACCTCGATCGCGCAGGCGCCCAGCCGGAGCAGGTCCGTCACGCTGCGCGCCACCCCGTCCAGCACGTCCGCCGGGTCGGCGGAGGCGCTGATCCGGTGGCCGACGCCGCGGACCACGCCGAGCGGCTCCACCGCCTCGCCGTGGATCAGCCGGTCCACGCCGCGCTGCACCCGGGACCGGGCCGGTTGGGTGCCGGCCGCCACCAGCGCGGTGACCAGCACCCCCGGCACGGCCGGCGACGACGGCAGCAGCCCGTCGAGCAGGCTCACCCCGACCACGTACGCGGCGACCAGAAGGAACGTCAGCAGGAACCAGACCAGGGTGCGGCGGACCGCGATCTCGATCCCCCACAGCCGCTGCCGGAGCACCACGGCCAGCACCGCGGCCGGGAAGAACGCCTGCGAGGCGAGCATCGCGGTCGGGGCCAGCCAGTCCGGAACCTGGCGGGCCCACCCGGCGGGGAAGCCGAGCGGGGCGAAGCTCACCGCGAGCAGCAGGGTGCCGACCGCCAGCCAGCCCAGCCCCACCCGCTCGGCCGGCGGCCCGGTCCGCCACCGCCGCAGCACCCCGGCGGCCGCCACCAGCCCGAGCAGCGGCACCACCCGGAACAGCCACGGCTCCCCGGCGACCACGAACTCCGCCCAGCGCGGTGCGGTGACCGGGAACGGCGCTCCCGAGGGATGCCCCGGCCGCCCCGGCCAGGTGAGGTGGAACAGCGCGATCCCGGCGGTGACCAGGGCGCCGGCCGCCACGGCGACCCGGGCCGGCACGGGCAGCCGCCCCTCCCGGACCAGCCAGGGCACCACCGTGATGAGCGAGAGCATCCCGGGCACCCAGGCCCAGTCCCGGGCCGAGGTGAGCAGCACCGGCGCGGGCAGGTCGGGCCGGACCGCCAGCAGGTCCACGTACTGCGCGCTCAGCGCGGACAGCCCGCCGCCCAGCCCGGTCGCGGCGAGCAGCCAGGCCACCGGGTGGGCGCGGCGCAGCAGGGCCAGCCAGGCGACCGTGCCGTAGACCGCGCAGTCGGTGAAGTCGACCAGGAAGTAGAGCTGCGACAGGCCCCACGGCCGGTGGGCCACCACCCAGCAGACGGCCGTACCGACGAGCAGGAGCGCGCAGCCGACGGCGACCAGGCGGGCGGCGACCGGGCGGCGGCGGTCACGGGACGGCACGGGCGTCGGATCGGCGGACATGGTCCTGATCCTGGCAGTCGCCGGGTCAGTTGCCGAGACCCCGCCGCTCCAGCGCGAATGTCAGGCCGGCGACAGTGGCCCAGAGCGCCGCCGGGGCCAGCGCCAGGTACTGCAGCGGCACCGCCTGAGTGACCACCACGAGCAGCACCATCAGCAGGCTGAACACCGCCAGCCAGCGGCTCACCGACCGGCGGCGCAGCCCGGCCACGGCCACCGCGCCGGCGCTCAGCCCGGTCCCGGCCCACACCCACGGGAGGGTGCTGTAGGCGGCGGCCAGCGCCGCGACGGTGTCCGGGTCGGTCCCGGACAGGTGCCGCAGGTCCCAGTACAGCTCGGTGGCCACGCCGCCGCCGACGAGCAGCAGCGCGGCGGTGAGCAGCAGGCCGGCCGCGGCCACGTCGGGCAGGAGCCCGCCGGCCGGCTCACGGGCGGCCAGCCGCCGCCGTAGCCCGGCCGCGAAGACCGCCAGGCACCCGGCGGCCAGCACGGCCAGGACCTGGAACACCCAGGCGTACGCCTCGCGGCCCGCCATGGCCGCCACGAAGCGGTCGTTGTCGGCAAAGAGTGACCGGTCCACGTCGGTCAGCGCCGGGCTGACCTGGAACAGGGCGACGCCGGCGAGGCCGCCGACGGCCCCGGCGACCGCCCAGCCCCGGCGGGGGCGGTCGGTGACGGCCGGCGCGGCGGTGGTGTCGAGCAGGGCGCTGGTCACGGGTTCCTCCTACAGGTCGGGGGCGCGGTGGAGCGCCGCGACTCAGAGCGTCGCCGTCCCGGCGTCCCGGGCACATGGGGCGAGGCGTCCCGACCGTCCGGGCGGTTCGGCGGCGTACCCGGGCTCCGGCGGTGTCCCGACCGGTCGGTGCCGGTGTCCCTGGCGGTCGGGACGGTGGGCCGCCCACCGTGGAGCCGCACACGATGCCGAGGGAGGCCACCAATGGCGCACGACCTGCTGACCGCCGTACGCGAGCTGACGCCCGAGTTGACCGCGCGGGCCGCGGAGATCGAACGGGAGCGGGAGCTGCCCGCCGACCTGCTCGACCGGCTCCGCGCCGCCGGCTGCTTCCGGATGTTCGTGCCACGCGGCCACGGCGGGTACGAGGTGGACCTGCGCACCGGCATGGCGGTGCTGGAGACCCTGGCCCGGGCCGACGGCTCGACCGGCTGGACCGTGATGATCGGCGCGGAGACCCCGCACCTGCTGGCCCTGCTGTCGCGGGACCGGTTCGACAAGATCTACGCCGCCGGCCCGGACGTCGTGGTGGCCGGCGCCTTCGCCCCGCAGGGCCGGGCCGAGCTGGCCGACGGCGGCTTCCAGGTCAGCGGGCGCTGGGCGTTCGCCAGCGGCTGCCGGCACGCCGACTGGATCTTCGGCAACTGCCTGGTCACCGCCGACGGCCAGCCGCTCCCGGGCGCGGACGGCGCGCCGCCGGAGACCCGCTCGATGCTCTTCCCGGCCGACCGGGTGACCGTGGTGGACACCTGGCACGTGCTGGGCCTGGGCGGCACCGGCAGCCACGACGTGGTGGTCGACTCGGCCTTCTGCCCGGCGGAGGCGACCTTCGACCTGTTCACCGGCACGCCGTGCGTGCCCGGGCCGGGGTTCGTGGCGCCACTGGCGCAGTTCGTGCTGCACCTGGGTGCCGTGGCGGTCGGCATCGCGCAGGGCGCGCTCGACGACATGACCGCGCTGCTCGCCGGCGACCGGCAGCGGCTCTACGCGCGGCAGCCGCTCGCCGACTCCCCTGCCTTCCGGATCCACCTGGGCCGGGCCGACCTGAACGTGCGCGCCGCCCGGACGCTCCTCGCCGACCTCGCCGACGACCTCTGGGCGGCCTGCGCGCACGACCCGGAGCGGATCCCGGCGCTGCAACCGACCATCTCCGCGGCGCTGCCCTGGGTGACCGAGCAGGCGATCGCCGCGGTGGCCACCTGCTACCGGGCGGCCGGCGGCGGCGCGGCCCGGGACTCCTCCCCGCTGCAGCGCCGGTTCCGGGACATCCACACCTTCGCCCAGCACGCGGCCGCCGCCGAGGGCTGGCTGGGCAACAACGGGGCGCGGCTGCTGGGCCGGCCGGCGGCGCTGGCGTACTGACCTTGTCGCGGGGACCGGTGGGGCCCGGTCCCCGGCCGGCGCGAGGGGCGCCGGCCCGCGG
>NZ_MUYZ01000460.1:0-3537 GCF_003013775.1 Micromonospora sp. MH33 | reverse complement strand
ACGCGTCCTCCACCTCGCCGGCTCCGATCCGGTAGCCACCGCTCTTGATCAGGTCGGTGGCGGCCGCGGCGCGGGTCTGGTGCAGGAATCGCGGCTCGACCCAGCGGCGCAGCGCCTCGGCCGAGCCGGCCGGGTCGGGCGCCTCGACGGCGGCGGAGACCTGCACCTTGACCACCGGCAGCCCGGCGTCGCGCAGCCGCGCGAGGGCCTCGACCGGCTCCTCCCAGGCGCAGGCGAGGTGCGCCAGGTCCAGGCAGATCCCGAGCCGGTCGGTATCCATAGCTGACAATACCTCGCGTGCTTGTCCCGTGGACTCCACCAGACAGCCCGGTTCCGGTTCGAAGCCGACCCGGACGCCGCGGCCGGTCTCCCGCTCCACCGCGGCCAGCCCGGCCGCGAGGGCGTCGAGGCGGCGGCGGGCGGCCTCGGCCCGGGCGGTGTCCCACGGCGTGCGCCAGGCCAGCGGCAGGGTGGAGATCGAGCCGCGGGCCGCGTCGTCGGGGAGCAGGTCGGCCAGCACCCGGGCCAGGTCCAGGGTGTACGCCAGCCGGTCCGGCGTGGTCCAGTCCGGGTGGTAGACGGCACCCTTGACCACCGGTGCCTGGAAGGCCGCGTACGGGAAGCCGTTGAGGGTGACCACCTCCAGCCCGCGTACGGCCAGCTCGTGCCGGAGCCGGCGGCGGGCCGCCGGGTCGGCGGCGAGCGCGGCGGCCACCGGGGCGGCCAGCCAGAGCCCCAGCCCCAGCCGGTCCGTGTCGAGCGCCCGCCGGACGGCGACGCCGTACGTGTCGAGCTGGGCGAGGATCCCGGGCAGGTCCTCGGCGGGGTGGACGTTCGTGCAGTAGCCGAGGTGGACGGTCGTCCCGTCGGCGTGCCGCAGTCGCATCACTCGCCTCCGCGCAGGATCGAGTTGCCGGCGAAGGTGGCGGCGGAGTCGTCCAGGCCGGTGAGGTCCAGCCGGCCGGACTGGCCGTAGAACTCCACCGGGTTGCGCCAGAGCACCCGGTCCACGTCGTCCTCGGTGAACCCGGCGAGCAGCATGGCGTCCCCGGTGGCCCGGGTGAGCAGCGGGTCGGAGCGCCCCCAGTCGGCGGCCGAGTTGACCAGCATCCGCTCGGTCCCGTACGTCCGCAGCAGCTCGACCATCCGCGGCGGCGACATCTTCGTCTCCGGATAGATCGAGAAGCCGAGCCAGCAGCCGGTGTCCCGGACCAGCTTCACGGTGACCTCGTTGAGGTGGTCGACCAGCACCCGCCCGGGGTCGATGCCGGACTCGGCGACCACGGCGAGGGTGCGCTCGACGCCGCGCGCCTTGTCCCGGTGCGGGGTGTGCACGAGGGCGGGCAGGTCGTGCGCCACGGCCAGGGCGAGCTGGCCGGCGAAGGCGGCGTCCTCGGCCGGGGTCATCGAGTCGTAGCCGATCTCGCCGACCGCCACCACGCCGTCCTTGTCGAGGTAGCGCGGGAGCAGGTCGAGCACCGGGCGGCAGCGCGGGTCGTTGGCCTCCTTCGGGTTGAGCGCCACGGTGGCGTGGTGCCGGACGCCGAACTGGCCGGCCCGGAACGGCTCCCAGCCGATCAGCGAGTCGAAGTAGTCGACGAACGTGTCCACGCTGGTGCGCGGCTGGCCCAGCCAGAACGCCGGCTCCACCACGGCGCGCACCCCGGCGGCGGCCATCCGCTCGTAGTCGTCGGTGGTCCGGGACGTCATGTGGATGTGCGGGTCGAAGATGCGCATCACGCCTCCCTGGCGGTGGTCTGGTGCGAGCCGGCGCCGAGCCGGTCGAGCAGGTCGGTGGCGTCGGCGGGCATGGCGCGGCCGGCCGCGTTCCGCTCCGCGGCGAGTGCGGCCAGCATCGCGGCCAGCTCGCCGTCCGCCCGCCCGTCCAGGCCGTCGACGACGGCCAGCGGCACGCCGGTGAAGACGCACTTGAGGACCGCCTGCCGCCAGGCGGGTTGCTCCAGGTGCCGGGCGTACGGGCCGAGCGCTGCGGCCACCAGGCGGGTGTCATTGGTGCGGATCGCGTCGTGCAGCAGTGGCACGCACTCCGCCCCGATCGGCAGCAGCGGCAGGGCGCGCAGCACGGCGCGTTTCTCGGCGGCGTCGCCGTGCCGGTAGAGCGCCTCGGCCGCCGCGGCGTGCCCGGCGGGGAGCGCGGTGAGCAGCAGCGCCCGGGCGGCCTCGTCGACGGTCCAGCCGGGCGGGTCGGGCAGCGGTCCCCGGCCGCACCGCCGGGCGGCGATGGCGAACAGCCGCGGGATCGCCGCGGGATCGGCCGCGACGCGGCGCAGGGCCGCGTCCAGCCACTGCGGATCGGGTACGCCCCGCAGCGCGGCGCGCAGTCGGTCGGGTGTCATGCCGTCTCCCCTCTGAGCCGGGTGGCAGGTGCTCAACCACCGCCTTTGCTCTGCAGCCCCCCACGCAGCACCGGCGATCCGGGGGTGCTGCCTCCGCGGCTGCAGAGCAAAGGGGCCGAGTCGGTGGTCCGGTGCTGGTCGGCCGGGGCTGTCACGCCGGCCGGGCCCGCCGCCGTCCGGGCGGCGGTGCGCAGGAAGTCGAGCGAGCGGGCCGCGACGGCCGGGGCGGCGTGGGAGTGCCGGGGCAGTTCCACGGCCACCAGGCCGCGGTAGCCGGCGGCGGCGAGGGCGCGCAGCACCGGCGGGAAGTCGATCTCGCCCGCGTCGAACTCCAGGTGCTCGTGCACGCCCCGGCGCATGTCGTCGATCTGCACGTTGACCAGGTGCTCGGCGACCGCCGAAACGCAGTCGGGCACCGGCTGCGGCTCCAGGCAGCGGCAGTGTCCGATGTCGAGGGTGATGCCGAAACCGGGCGGCGCACCGAGCGCCTCCCGCAGCCGCCGCCAGCCGGCGATGTCCTCGACCAGCATGCCCGGCTCGGGTTCGAAGCCGAGCGGCACGCCGGCCGCCTCGGCCTCGGCGCAGACGGCGGCGCAGCCGGCCACCAGGCGCTGCCAGGCGATTGTCGCCGGCACCTCGGGCGGGCGTACGCCGGCCCAGAACGAGACCGCCTCGGCGCCCAGGTCCGCGCCGATCCGGACGGCCCGGCGGAGGAACTCGATCCGCAGGGCGGGGTCGTCGTGCAGCAGCGTGGGCGCGTGCTTGTGCCAGGGGTCGAGCAGGTAGCGGGCCCCGGTCTCGACCACCACGGCCAGGCCGAGCGCGTCCAGCCGGCGGCGCACGGCGGCCACCCGCCGGGCCAACCCCGCGGTGAACGGGTCCAGGTGGTCGTGGTCCAGGGTGAGCGCCACCCCCTGGTAGCCGAGGTCGGCGATGACGGCGAGCGCGTCGTCCAGCCGGTGGTTGGCGAAGCCGTTGGTGCCGTACCCGAAGCGGAGGCCCGTCGCGCCGGCGGTCATGTCGGTGAGATCAGTCGGGCCAGCCGATGGCCGAGCGGGGCGGCCGCGGCGACGGCGAGGCCGAGCAGCCGGGCGCCGGCCCGGGCGGTCAGCGCGCCCTGCAACGCGGGCAGTCCGGTGATGCCGGCCCCGACGGCGGCACGCACCCGGGCCGGCGACGG
>NZ_MUYZ01000046.1:0-33439 GCF_003013775.1 Micromonospora sp. MH33 | reverse complement strand
TGCCGGTCACCGCCGCTCCGGCGGCCGGGCCTGCGGCCGCCGACGTCGCCGGGGTGGACGCGGCCTCGGGTTCCGGCTCGGCCTTCGTAGCCGGTGTCGGGTCGGCCTCGGCCGTGGGCGCTCCGGTCTGCTCGACCTCTGCGGTGGGCACTCCGGCCGGCTCGGCAGCGTCGTCGGCCGGGAGCGCCGCCGCGCTCGGGGCGGGGGTCTCGACGGCCGGTGGGGCGGCCTGGGTGGGCACGGCTGGTGCGGGGATCATCACCCGCGAGGCGGTGGCCTGCCCGGGGGCCGCGACCCGCTCTCCCTCGGCCACCGGCACCAGCGGCACGAAGAGCGCGTAGCCGCGAGTGCCGGGCGGCACGACCACCGGGATCGCCCAGGCGGGCTGTCCCTCCGGGCCGGGCCACGGCACCGCGGGCGGCGCACCCGCCACACCGGGCACGACGAGCAGGTGCGGCGTGACATCGGCGGGGACGTCGCGGGACCCGGCCGCCGAGGCGGGTCCGGGCGAATCTGGGGTCTGTGGCGGCTCGGACACGGCACGCTCCTTGATCACGGGGTGCCGTCACTGTAGGGCCCGACCCCGCTCCGCCGCCGCCCCGACCGTCCGTTCGGTCAGCAGACCCGGGCCCGCCGTAGAGTGCGGCCACGCCGGCGCGCGATCGAACCTTTGCCGGCCCGCGCCCGTACCAGTGCCCGGAAGGTCGATGACATGGCCGTACGCCGAACGCCTGCCGCGCTCGCCGCCGTCGCCGCGACCCTGCTGCTCACCGGCGTGCCGGCGAGCGCGCCCGCGCCCCCACCAGCCCGTTGAGCCGGGCCGCGGCCTGCGGTCCGGAGGGTGGCCGGGCGGACACGCCGGCCTGCCGGGCCGCGATCGCCGCCGGGGCCGCCGTGCGGGAGTGGGACAACATCCGGGTGGCCCGGATCGACGGGCGGGACCGGGAACGCATCCCCGACCGGGAGCTGTGCAGCGGCGGGCTGTCGGCGTACCGGGGGCTGGACCTGCCCCGGACCGACTGGCCGGCCACCACGCTCACCGCCGGGGCCCGGCACACCTTCCGCTACCGCACGACGATCCACGCACAAGGGCACGTTCCGGTTCTACGCCAGCACCGCCTCGTACACCCCGACCCGCCGGCTGACCTGGGCCGACCTGGAGGAGAAGCCGTTCCTGACGGTCACCGACCCGCCGATCCGGGACGGCGCCTACCAGATGCCGGGGCGGCGCCGGCTCATCAGGACACCTACTACTGCTTCCTACTACTTACTCATGGTTGAGCGGTTCGGATGATTCGCTCTCCGCCCGGTGGTGGCTGGGCTGGAGTCCTGGACCGGCAGTCTGGTCCGGTGGCGATCGGTCCTGTCCTGCAGGATCTGCTTCACCTTCTGATACGGGGTGTGCAGGGCGATGTCGGGGTCGCCGGCTCGGTGCAGGATGTTGATCGCGGCGTTCACGTCGGCCTGCCACACCACCCCGCACGAGGTGCAGTGAAACCGGTCCCCGCTGCGTCGGCCGAACCGGCCGCAGCGATGACAGGCTTGTGAGGTGTAGGCGGCGTTGACGTGCACGAGCGCAGAACCTCTGCGCTCCGACACGCTTTTCAGGGCCTCGGCGGTGACTCCTTTGGTCCACGTGGCGAGACGCCGGTTGATGTTCTTCGGATACTTTTTGCGGCCGGTGAAGCGTTTGGTGAGATCCTCGGCGACCACGGTGGCGGCCTTGTCCACGACCTCGTGCACGGCGGTGAAGATCTCCGTACGCACCCGCGCCCGATGTCGGGCGGCCTGCCGGTCCCGCTTCACCGTGCCGAGGTTGTTGACCTTGATCCGGTGCGCTTTCGCCTGGTTCCCACGAAGGGCGGCGCTGTTCGCGATCGAGCGTAGCTTCGCCCGACGCCGGTTACGTTCCTTCAACCGGTCCGACTCGCGGGTGAGCAGTACGCCGAGACCTGTGCCGTGGGGCTGGCCGTCGGAGTCGGTCAGGGCTTCGGTGTAGCCCTTGTCCACGCCGATCGTCGCGTCGCCGCACGGTCGCTGTGATGAGCGCATCTGCGAGGCGTCGATCTGGTAGTGGACCTCCGCTCGGCCGCTGCGCAGGATCAGCCGCAGCGTCCCGGTCGGGACGACGGTCGTGGATAGCGGGATTTTGACCATCTTGCGGGGCTCGAGACCGGGAATCGCCAGCCACAACCGTCCCCGCCCATCGACGGCGGTGTTGTATTTGTCGGCGCGTACCACGATCTGATCGTGCGTGCGGTTATGGCCACGCTTCCAGTGTTTGCGTATCTGCCGGGCCAGGAACGGGTCACTGGCCCACCGGTGCGCCTGCAGCGCGGTGAACATTCGCTTGCGCTCGGCCGGATCGCTCGTGCGTCGGCTGACCGCCCGCCGGACGTCGACCTTGGCCGCCGCCAGGTTCGCGGCGATGTCGGCCATGGCGTCGCGGACGGTTTCCTTCCACGCATTCGCCAACACGGCGAACTGCACATGCGTGCCGTCAGCCAGCCACCGGTCCCGCACCTGCCGGTCTGTCAACCCAGACCCAACCCCGGCGATCGAGCCATACCGCTGCCACACCTCGCCGCGCACCCGGCCCAACCGACGGGCCTGCTCGACCAAGGCCGCGTACTTGCCCGGATTCAGTCGGACCGAGTAGGCGATCCGGGTGACCTTCACCGGTCATCCCCCACCGTTTAGGTCCGCCCCTTTGAGTTCCTTCTCGTAGCGGCGCAGACCGTCCAGGCGGCACGAGAAGGTGTGCACGACGGCCAACAAGTCCTCCACCAGTTCCTGCTGTGGGGACAGTGACTCCTGGTTGGCCACGACGATCTGGCAGCCGCCACGTGCCGCCACGTGCTCCAGGAAGTCGAAGCCGAACCGAGCCAGCCTGTCCTTGTGCGCCACCACCAGCGTGCCAACCTCCCCCCGGTCGACCGCGTCCATCAGCGCCAAGAACCTTTTACGGCGAAGGTCCATCCCGCCGCCGACCTCGCTGATCCACTCGTCCACGGCCAGACCACGAGCGAGGCAGAACTGCTGCATCGCCGCCACCTGCGAGGCCAAGTCAGACTTCTGACCCGGCGACGAGACCCGGCAGTACACCACGACCTTCCGCCGGTCCGCGTCGAAGCCCGGCTGCAGCACCCGCCGCACATCGGAATCGTCGAAGTACCGCTGCCCGGACGGCAGGCGACGGGCCGTGATCCGGCCCTCCGCCTCCCACCGGCGCACCGTACTCACCGAGCGGCCCACCCGCTTAGCGAACTCGCCGATCCGATACACACTACCCACAACAGTCAATTATGGACAGCTCTAGAAAGGAAAGCAACCACCAGTAGCTGCTCCTGCTCCGACGTGGTGTTCCGGTCGCCGTCCGGCGGGGCGGCGTCCGGGGCGCGTACCGGCCGGTCAACGCCGCCCCCGGCGAGCGCCGCGGCCCCGACCGCCAGCAGCAGCGGGCCGGACTCGGCGAGCTGGCGGAACGTGTCGCCCATCAGCGTGATCCGGAGGCGGGCTGCTCGGCCGCGACCCGTTCGACGATGGGTTGCAGTTCGTCCCGGGTGACGGCCCGGCGGATCACCACCGCGACCCGGCCGTCCCGGTCCAGGACGACGGTCGCCGGGGTGGTGTTGGGCGGGATGTCGAAGTTGAGCGCCTGCCGGCTCGCCGGGTCGAAGAGGCTCGGGTAGGTGACCCGGCCCTCCTCGAAGGCGATCGCCTTGTCCTTGCTGTCCTGCACGTTGATGCCGAGGAAGGTCACCCCGGACGCCTTGGTGGCCTGGTGGACGGCCTCCAGGTCGTCGACCTCGGCACGGCAGGGCGCGCACCAGGAGCCCCAGAAGTTGACCACGACCACCTGGCCGCGCGCCTGGGAGACGTCGTAGCTGCCGCCGGTGAGCAGCTCACCGCTCACCTTCGGGGTCTTCGACCGCTGGCCGGGGGCGCAGGTGATGGTGACGCCGTCACTCTCGCAGCGGCTCTCCTCGTTGCCGGAGGAGCAGCCGACCAGCGCCGTACCGGCGGTGACGGCGGCGAGCAGGGCGGCGACGAGCCTCCGGGTGAGCATCAGGCGCCCTTGGCCGTCCGGGCGGTCGGCGAGATCGCGATCAGGTGGGCCGCGGGCTCGGAGTAGCCGATGCCGGAGATCTTCGCGCCGTCGAAGTGGAACGAGGTGAGGCTGGCCAGGCCGCACTGCCGCCTGCGCGGGTCGTGCCAGAGCCGCTTGCGCTCCACGTAGCGGCGCAGGGTCCAGATGGGCAGCTGGTGGGAGACGAGCACGGCCTCCCGGCCCTCGGCGGCGATCCGGGCGGCGTGCAGGGCGGCGAACATCCGCTCGGCGATCACCCGGTAGGCCTCACCCCAGGACGGGGTCACCGGGTCGCGCAGCACCCACCAGTTGCGCGGGTCGCGGAACGAGCCGTCGCCCGGCGAGACCTTCTTGCCCTCGAACCAGTTCGCGCTCTCGATCAGCCGCTCGTCCACCCCGACCGGGAGGCCGAACTGCGCGGCGATCGGCTCGGCGGTCTGCTGGGCGCGTTCGAGCGGGCTGGCGACCACGTGCACCACGGTCCGCTCGGCGAGCGCCTGGGCGGCCGCCTTGGCCATCTGGACGCCCAGCTCGGAGAGGCGGAAACCGGGCAGCCGGCCGTAGAGAATGCCGTCCGGGTTGTACACCTCGCCGTGCCGCAGCACGTGGACCACCGTCTCGCTCACGATTTGTTACCCCCCGTGTCCTGCCGCTGCCGCCGCCGTCGCCGCATCGCTCAGGGCCGCGGCGATCTGCTCGAGGGCGGCGTCGTCGATCGCCGCCGACACGAACCACGACTCGAACGCGCTCGGCGGCAGGTAGACGCCGGCGGCGAGCATGGCGTGGAAGAACGCCTTGAACGCCGGCACCTGCTGGGTGCGGGCGCTGTCGTAGTCGGCCACGTCGGCGTCGGTGAAGAAGATGGAGAACATGTTGCCCGCGTACGAGAGGCGGTGCGGGACCCCGGCTGCGGCCAGCGCCTCGGTGGCGAGCTTGCCCACCGTGGCGGCCGTCTCGTCGAGCCGGCGGTAGAGCGCGTCGTCGGCCAGCCGGAGCGTGGCCAGGCCGGCGGCGCACGCCAGGGGATTACCGGAGAGCGTGCCGGCCTGGTAGACCGGGCCGGCCGGGGCCAGCTTCGCCATGATCTCCGCGCGCCCGCCGAACGCCGCGGCGGGCAGCCCACCGCCCATGACCTTCCCGTACGTCCACAGGTCGGCGTCGGACGGGTCGAGGCCGTGCCAGCCGGCGCGGGAGACCCGGAACCCGGTCATCACCTCGTCGACGATGAGCAGCGCGCCGTGCGCGTGGGCGATCCGGGCGAGCTGCTGGTTGAAGTCGTCGCGCGGGGCGATCACGCCCATGTTGCCGGCGGCCGCCTCGGTGATGATCGCCGCGAGGTGCGGGCCCTCGGCGGCGAAGGCCTCCTCGACCGCGCGCAGGTCGTTGTACGGCAGCACGATGGTGTCGCCGGCGGCCGCCCCGGTCACGCCGGGCGAGTCGGGCAGGCCGAAGGTGGCCACACCGGAGCCGGCGGCGGCCAGCAGCGCGTCGGAGTGGCCGTGGTAGCAGCCGGAGAACTTGATGATCTTGGCGCGGCCGGTGAAGCCGCGGGCCAGCCGGATCGCCGACATGGTGGCCTCGGTGCCCGAGTTGACCAGGCGGACCTGCTCCACCGGGGTACGCGCGACGATCTCCGCAGCCAGGTCGACCTCGCCCGGGGTCGGGGTGCCGAAGCTGGTGCCGAGCGCGGCGGCCTCGCGCAGCGCCTCGACCACCGCCGGGTGGGCGTGGCCGAGGATCAGCGGGCCCCAGGAGCAGACCAGGTCGACGTAGCGGCGACCGTCCGCGTCGAAGATCCAGGGACCCTCCCCACGGACCATGAAGCGCGGGGTGCCGCCGACGGCACGGAACGCGCGCACGGGGGAGTTGACCCCGCCGGGCACGATGGCCATGGCGCGGTCGAACAGGGCCTCGGAGGCCGGTGCGTCGGCCGGGTAGCGGCCGGATCCGGCGGAAAAGGTATCGGTCACGATGCCGCCATTGTGTCAGCGCCGGGCGGCTGATCGGCAGGCACCCCGCACCGGGGGTTACCCGGCTCACGCCTCGTCCGTTCGGCGCGGCTCGGCGACCGGCCGGTCGCTCGACGGGCCCGTTGGTCGAGATCGCGATAGGCTGACCGGGTGGATCGTGCCGAACTGTCCATCACGCTACACCGGACGGGTGACGAAGCCGTGCTTCGCCTCGCCGGTGAGATCGACATGCTCACGGCCGCCCAGCTGTCGACAGTCGTCAACGAGGTGCTGGCCGAGCCCCCGCCGCGCATCGTGCTCGACCTGGGCGGGGTCACCTTCTGCGACTCCCAGGGCCTCGGCACCCTCGTGGTGCTCAGCCGCAAGGCCAGCCACGCCCAGAGCCTGCTGGTGCTGAGCAACGTCGGCGACTTCCTCCTCCGCGTCCTGGACATCACGGGCCTGCGCAGCGCCCTGATGATCCGCAACGAAACCGCCCCCTGACGCCCGCCCTTCCGCGTTGGTCATGAAGTTGGCGGCAACTGTGGAGATCCACAGAGCCGCCAACTTCGTGACCGGCATCAGGTGACGGGTACGTCGCGGCGGCGGAAGGCCGTCAGGCCGGCCGCCGCGAGAGCCAGGGCCAGGGCGGCGAGGGCCCAGAGCGGGGTGACGCTCCAGGTGTCCCGGAGCACCTGCGGCGTGTGGGTGAACGGCGACAGGTCGAGCAGCCACTGGTCGAGTTCGAGCACCGCGCCGAGCTGGCCGAGCAGCACGCAGACCGCCAGCACCGCCCAGGCCACCCCGGCGAGCCGGGGCAGCAGGCCGTAGAGCAGCACGGCGATCCCGGCCAGGACCCAGGCGGCGGGCACCTGGGCCAGCCCGGCGCCGAGCATCCGGGGCAGCTCCCGGGGCACGTCCTGCACGCTCAGCCCGTACGTCACACCGGTGGCCAGGCCGGTCACGGCGAGCACCACGACCGGGCCGACCAGCGCGAACACCACGTGTGACAGCAGCCAGGTGGACCGGTGCGTGCCGGTGGCGAGCACCGGTTCGGCGTGCCCGGCGGACTCCTCGGCGCGCATCCGCAGCGCGGCCTGGATGCCATAGCCGGCCGCGGCCAGCCCGGCCAGGCTGAAGGTGGCGCCCAGGTAGGCGTCGGCCAGGCCGGAGGCCCCGCCGATCCGGGCCATGATCTGCTCCAGCTGCGGGTTCCCCTCGACCGAGCGGCCGGCCGCCTCCGCGGCGCCCCCGAGGATCAGCCCGAGCAGGCCGAAGCCGACCGACCACCAGAGGATCTGGCCCCGGTGCAGCCGCCAGGCCAGCCCGAACGGGCCGGCGAGCCCCCGGCCGGCGGTGGCCGGCCCGAGCCGGGGCGGCAGCACCCCGGCGCCCAGGTCGCGGCGCACCGAGACCGGGTACGCGACCGCGGCGAGCAGCGCCGACGCGACCAGCGGCAGCGCCGGCACCCACCAGCGCTCCCCCTCGTACGGCCGGATCCGGGGCGCCCAGCCCAGCGGGGAGAGCCAGCTCGGCCAGTCGTTGCTGGCGGTGTCCCCCACCATCCGCAGCGCGAACGAGGCGCCGAGGACGGCGATCCCGATGCCCCGGGCCCCGCCCGCGGTCTCGGTGAGCTGGGCGGCCAGCCCGCCCAGAGTGGCGAAGACCACGCCGGTCAGCGCGGTGCCGACGCCGTACGCGTACGAGCCGGCGGCCGGCAGCCCGGTGGCGGCCAGCCCGGCCGCCGTGAGCAGGCCGAGCAACAGATCGGCCGCGTACGTGACGAGCAGCGCGGCGGTCAGCCCGGCGTGCCGTCCGAGCACCCCGCCACCGAGCAGTTCCCGCCGGCCGGCCTCCTCCTCGACACGGGTGTGCCGGATGACCGTGAGCAGGCTGGCCAGCGCCACGATGACCAGCAGGAAGCCGCCGCGCTGGGCGGTCAGCGCGCCGACGCTCTCCCCGTAGACCGGGCCGAGCAGCGCGACGATCGAGGGGTTGCGGGCGGTGCCGGCGGCGTACGCGGCCCGCTCGGCGGCGGTCGGGAACAGCTCGAAGAAGCTTGTCGCGTACGTCATCGGCAGCACGGCGAGGACCAGCACCCAGAGCGGCAGCAGGACGCGGTCGCGGCGCAGGATGAGCCGGGCCAGGTGGCGGGTGCCCGTCAGGGTGCTCATGCGACCACCTCGCTTCGCTCGGCGGCCGCACGAGGCTCCACCGCGCTGTACTGATGATTCGCTCGCTGACGCTCGCTCATCGGGTCAGCTCCTCGGGGACCGCCTCGTAGTGCCGCAGGAACAGCTCCTCCAGCGTCGGCGGCGTGCTGACCAGGCTGCGGACGCCCAGCTCGGTGAGGCGCCGCAGGGCGGCGTCCAGCGCGGCCGAGTCCACGTCGAAGCGCACCCGGTTGCCGTCCACCCGCAGGTCGTGCACGCCGGCCAGGTCGGCCAGCCCGTCCAGCGGGGCGGCGACCTCGGCGTCGATCGAGGTGCGGTGCAGGTGGCGCAGCTCGGTGAGGGTGCCGGACTCGACGGCCCGGCCGTTCCGGATGATCGTCACCCGGTCGCAGAGCGCCTCCACCTCGGCCAGGATGTGGCTGGAGAGCAGCACGGTCCGGCCGTCCTGCTTGGCCCGGCGTACCCAGTGCTGGAAGACCTCCTCCATGAGGGGGTCGAGCCCGGAGGTCGGCTCGTCGAGGATGAGCAGCTCGACGTCGGAGGCGAGCGCGGCCACCAGGCCGACCTTCTGCCGGTTGCCCTTGGAGTAGGCCCGGCCCTTCTTGCGCGGGTCCAGCTCGAAGGACTCCAGCAGCTCGGCCCGGCGCTTGGGGTCCAGCCCGCCGCGCAGCCGGCCGAGCAGGTCGATCACCTCGCCGCCGCTCAGGTTGGGCCAGAGGGTGACGTCGCCGGGCACGTACGCGAGGCGGCGGTGCAGGGCGACGGCGTCCCGCCAGGGGTCGCCGCCGAGCAGGCGGACGGCCCCCGCGTCCGCCCGCAGCAGACCGAGCAGCACCCGGATGGTGGTCGACTTGCCGGAGCCGTTGGGGCCCAGGAAGCCGTGCACCTCGCCGGCGCGGACGGTCAGGTCGAGTCCGTCGAGCGCTCGGGTCCGGCCGAAGGTCTTCACCAGGCCGGACACCTCGATTGGGGTTTCCATGCTTCGGAAGCTACGCTCGTTTCACAAACTTGTGAAGACACTGAGATTCGAGGCACCATCATCTTCACGGGACTTTCACGCGAGGAGCCTCCGCCCATGCCTGACGACCACCGCCCCACCCCCCACGAGGAGGAGGTACACCTCTTCGTCGAGCGGATGGCGATGGCCTTCGCGGACGTCGGCTTCCCCCGGATGGCCGGCCGGGTGCTCTTCACCGTGATGAGCGCGGACGCGCCACTCACCGCCGCCGAGATCGGCGAGCGGCTGGGGGTCAGCGCGGCGGCCGTGTCCGGCGCGGTGCGCTACCTCACGCAGTTCGCCATGCTGGTCCGCGAGCCGGTGAAGGGCTCCCGGCGGGATCGCTACCGGATGCCGGCCAACCCCTGGTACGAGGCCACCATCACCAAGACCGGCCTCTACAAGAACTTCATCGACATCGCCAACGGCGGCGTGGACGCACTGCGCGGGCGGGACACCCCGGCGGGCGAGCGGGTGGCCGAGATGCGGGACTTCTTCCTCTTCGTACAGGAGGAGATCGACGCCCTCGGCGAACGGTGGCGGGCCCGGCGCGCCGCGACGGGACACGGCGACCGGGCCGACGCCTGAGCGCTCAGGCGCTGTTGCCCCAACGGGCCTGCTCCAGCAGGTCCACCGCGCGCTCCCGGGACTCCGCCTCGTCGTCCGCGCGCAGCAGCGCGGTCGCCTCGTCCACCGCGTCGGTGAGCACCCGCCACTGGGCGTCGCGCTCCCGCACCAGGTCGGACTGTGCGGCGAGCTGCCGGGTCTTCACCCACAGCTCGACGAAGACCGACACCTTGGCCCGCAGCACCCACGGGTCGAACGGCTTGGTCAGGTAGTCGACCGCGCCGACCGCGTAGCCGCGCAGCGCGAGCTGGGCGTCCTTGTCCGCCGCGGTGAGGAAGATGATCGGCACGTGCCGGGTCCGCTCCCGCCGCTTGATGTGGGTGGCGGTCTCGAAGCCGTCCATGTCCGGCATCTGGGCGTCCAGCAGGATCACCGCGAAGTCGTCCACCAGGAGCTGCTTGAGCGCCGCCTCGCCGCTCTCCACGGCGACCGACTGCACGGGCAGCCCCTGGAGGATCGCCTCCAGGGCCATCAGGTTCTCCCGCCGGTCGTCCACCAGCAGCGCCTTGGCCATCTGGGTCACGGATTCTCCTCGCCTCGGCTCCGGCCGATCCAGGACGCCATCATCTCGATCAGCTCGTCCAGGTCCACCGGCTTGGTGATGTAGTCACTACCCCCGGCCGCGATCGCCGACTCCCGGTCGCCGGGCATCGCCTTCGCGGTCAGGAACACGATCGGCAGGTCGGCGAAGCGGTGATTGCGCCGGATCTGCGCGGTCGTCTCGTAGCCGTCCTGGTCCGGCATCATCGCGTCCATCAGCACGATGTCCACCTCCGGATGCTCGGCCAGTTGGCGGACCCCGTCCGCTCCGTTGTCCGAGTACAGCACGGTCATGCCGTGCAGTTCCAACGCGGAGGTCAGTGCGAACACGTTCCGGACGTCGTCATCGATGATCAGGACGGTCACGCCCTCCAGCCGGCGGGTCGCCGGCGTCACCTGCGGCTGCGGCAGCTCCATGGGCATGAGCAGGGACGACGGCAGGCCCGCGCGCTGCGGCGAGGGCGGCGCCGGCGCCACCACCGCGTCCGGCGCCAGCACATCGGGTACGAAGAGGGTGAACGTCGAACCCTGCCCGGGCGCGGAGGACACCGTGATCGTGCCGCCGAGCAGGCGGGCCAGGTCCCGGCTGATCGACAGGCCCAGGCCGGTGCCGCCGTAGCGCCGGCTGGTGGTGCCGTCGGCCTGCTGGAACGCCTCGAAGATCAGCGAGAGCTTGTCGTCCGAGATGCCGATGCCGGTGTCGATCACCGTGAACGCGATGACCTGCCGGGCGTTGGTCAGCGCCGGCACGTCGAAGACCGCGTTCTCGGCGGCCGGCGCGATCCGCAGGGTCACGGCGCCGTTGTCGGTGAACTTCACCGCGTTGGAGAGCAGGTTACGCAGGATCTGCTGCAACCGCTGGGCGTCGGTGACCAGTGCCGGGGGCAGCTCCTTGCTGATCCGGACCTGGAAGTCGAGGCCCTTCTCCTCGGCCTGCGGAGCGAACGCCTGCTCGACGTAGCCGCGGACCTCGGAGAAATGGATCTCGGTCGGCTCCACGTCCATCCGGCCCGCCTCGATCTTGGAGAGGTCGAGGATGTCGTCGATCAGGGAGAGCAGGTCCGACCCGGCGCTGTGGATCGTCCGGGCGAACTCGATCTGCTTCGGGCTCAGGTTCTGCTCCGGGTTCTCGGCCAGCAGCCGGGCCAGCAGGAGCAGCGAGTTCAGCGGCGTACGCAGCTCGTGGCTCATGTTGGCCAGGAACTCCGACTTGTACGCCGACGCCCGGGTGAGCTGCTGCGCCTTCTCCTCCAGGCCGAGCCGGGCCAACTCGATCTCCCGGTTCTGCGTCTCGATGTTGGTCTTCTGCTCGGAGAGCAGCTTCGCCTTGTCCTCCAGCTCGGCGTTGGTGCGCTGGAGTTCCGCCGACTGCTCCTGCAGCTCGTGCGCCAGCCGCTGCGACTGCGCCAGCAGCTCCTCCGTACGCCGGTTGGCCTGGATGGTGTTGACCGCCACGCCGATGGTGAGCACGAGCCGCTCCAGGAACGCCAGGTGCAGCTCGGAGAAGGTGCTCACCCCGGCGAACTCGATTACGCCGAGCAGCTCGCCCTCGAAGAGGACCGGCAGCACCACCAGGTCGGCCGGGGGCGTCTCGGCCAGGCCGGACCGGAGCACCAGGCGCCCGTCGGGCTGGGCGTTGACCCGGATGGTCCGCCGGGACAGGGCGGCCTGCCCGACCAGCCCCTCGCCGGGCCCGAAGGTCACGTCGTGCCCGCGGGCCACGTAGCCGTAGGAGGCGGTGAGCCGCAGCCGCACGCTCCCCTCGGAGCTGTCCGCCAGGAAGAACGCGCCGAGCTGCGCGTCGACCAGCGGGGTCACCTCCATCATGATCATGCGGCAGACCTCGCCGAGGTCCCGCTGACCCTGGAGCAGGCCGCCGATCCGGGCCAGGTTCGAGTCGAGCCAGCCCTGCTCGGCGTTCTTCTTGGTCGTCTCCCGGAGGGTGACGATCATCTGGTTGATGTTGTCCTTCAGCTCGGCGACCTCGCCCTGCGCCTTCACGCTGATCCGCTGGGTCAGGTCGCCCCGGGTCACCGAGGTGGAGACCTGGGAGATCGCCCGGAGCTGGGTGGTCAGTGTCGAGGCGAGCTGGTTGACGTTCTCGGTGAGGTCGCGCCAGGTGCCGCTGACCCCCTTCACCTGCGCCTGACCGCCCAGCTTGCCCTCGATACCCACCTCGCGGGCCACCCGGGTCACCTCGTCGGCGAACGACGAGAGCTGGTCGACCATGGTGTTCACGGTGTTCTTCAGCTCCAGGATCTCGCCCTGCGCGTCCACGGTGATCTTCTGGCCCAGGTCGCCCTTCGCCACGGCCGTGGTGACCGAGGCGATGTTCCGCACCTGGCTGGTCAGGTTCGACGCCATCGAGTTCACGTTGTCGGTCAGGTCCCGCCAGGTGCCGGAGACCCCCTTCACCTGGGCCTGGCCGCCCAGCTTGCCCTCGGTGCCCACCTCCCGGGCCACCCGGGTCACCTCGTCGGCGAACGACGACAGCTGGTCCACCATCGTGTTGACCGTCGACTTCAGCTCCAGGATCTCGCCCTGCGCGTCCACCGTGATCTTCTGCGACAGGTCACCCTTCGCCACCGCCGTGGACACCTGGGCGATGTTCCGCACCTGGGCGGTCAGGTTCGACGCCATCGAGTTCACGTTGTCGGTCAGGTCCCGCCAGGTGCCGGCGACGCCGCGTACCTGGGCCTGGCCGCCGAGCTTGCCCTCGGTGCCCACCTCGCGCGCCACCCGGGTCACCTCGTCGGCGAACGACGAGAGCTGGTCCACCATCGTGTTGACCGTCGACTTCAGCTCCAGGATCTCGCCCCGGGCGTCCACGGTGATCTTCTGGCCCAGGTCGCCCTTCGCCACGGCCGTGGTGACCGAGGCGATGTTCCGCACCTGGCTGGTCAGGTTCGACGCCATCGAGTTCACGTTGTCGGTCAGGTCCCGCCAGGTGCCCGAGACCCCCTTCACCTGCGCCTGGCCGCCCAGCTTGCCCTCGGTGCCCACCTCCCGGGCCACCCGGGTCACCTCGTCCGCGAACGACGAGAGCTGGTCGACCATCGTGTTCACGGTGTTCTTCAGCTCCAGGATCTCGCCCTGCGCGTCCACCGTGATCTTCTGCGACAGGTCACCCTTCGCCACCGCCGTGGACACCTGCGAGATGTTCCGGACCTGGCTGGTCAGGTTGCCGGCGAGCTGGTTCACGTTCTCGGTGAGGTCCCGCCAGGTGCCGGAGACCCCGCGTACCTGGGCCTGGCCGCCCAGCTTGCCCTCGATGCCCACCTCCCGGGCCACCCGGGTCACCTCGTCCGCGAACGACGACAGCTGGTCCACCATCGTGTTCACGGTGTCCTTCAGCTCCAGGATCTCGCCCTGGGCGGCCACCGTGATCTTCTGGGAGAGGTCGCCGCGGGCCACCGCGGTGGAGACCTGGGCGATGTTGCGGACCTGGCTGGTCAGGTTCGACGCCATCGAGTTGACGCTGTCGGTCAGGTCCTTCCAGGTGCCGGCGACGTTCGGCACCTCGGCCTGGCCGCCGAGCTTCCCGTCGGTGCCCACCTCGCGGGCCACCCGGGTCACCTGCTCGGCGAAGAGCCGCAGCGTGTCGGTGAGCGAGTTCATCGTGTCGGCCAGCTCCGCCACCTCGCCGCGGGCGCCGACCGTGATCTTCTGCGACAGGTCGCCCTTGGCCACCGCCGTCGCCATCTGGGAGATCGACCGCACCTGGCCGGTGAGGTTCGACGCCATGGTGTTCACCGAGTCGGTGAGGTCCTTCCAGGTGCCGGCGACGCCGCGGACGTCGGCCTGGCCACCCAACTTGCCCTCGGTGCCCACCTCCCGGGCCACCCGGGTCACCTCGTCGGCGAACGACGACAGCTGGTCGACCATGGTGTTCACGGTCCGGCCGATCCGCAGGTACTCGCCGCGCAGCGGGCGGCCGTCGATCTCCAGCGCCATGTGCTGGGACAGGTCGCCGTCGGCCACCGCCACGATGACCCGGGCGATCTCCGTGGTCGGGCGGCCCAGGTCGTCGATGAGCGAGTTGACCGCCCGCTGCCCCTCCGCCCACGAGCCGTCCAGGCCCTCGTCGTCGAGGCGCTCGGTCAGTCGGCCGTCACGGCCGACGACCCGGCTGATCCGGCGCAGGTCCAGGTGCTGCCGCTCCTGGAGCGACACCACGTCGTTGAAGGCGTCGGCCACCTCGCCGGCCAGGCCGGCCCGTCGGGGCAGCCGGACCCGGAGGTCGCCGCGACGCACCCGCCGCAGCGCCTCGACCAGCTCGCCGAGCAGCACCTCATGGTCGGAAGCGGACGAATCCGCGGCTACCGACTGTTTCGCCGTGGTCATCATTCCTCGCTCAGCTCGGGGCCATCCGGCTCGTGCCGACACGCGGCCATCCCACCATTCTGCCGCGTGTCCCGTCGAGGTCACGGGCGGCGAGCCCGCGCCACGCCCGATCTGTCCCGCGCCGACCGGAATCGGCGGAGCGGCTTGGCACCCGGGGTGGCGGCGGTGGAGGATACGAAGGTGTCAGCGGAGGCGGGGCCGGCCATGAACGGCGGCTCGGATGAGCACGTCCGGCGGGTCCGCCTCCCCGCGGACCGGCGTACGCCCGCGGCGGCCCGGGCGCTGGTGCGGTCCGTGCTCGCCGAGGCGGACCTGCACGAACTGCTCAACGAGGCGCTGCTGCTCACCACCGAACTCACTACCAACGCGGTCGAGCACGCGCGCACCGAACTGGACATCGAGGTCGAAGCCGACCCGGCCGGGCTCACCGTCACGGTGACCGACTTCGCCTCCGGCCCGGTCGACGAGCTGCTCGTCGGCGTCCGGAACACCACCTCCGACATCACCGAGGTCGCCGAGCGCGGGCGCGGGCTGCTGCTGGTCGACCACTTCGCCAGCCGGTGGGGCACCACCTACCTGCCCACCGGGAAGGGCGTCTGGTTCCGGCTCGACCGGCCCGGCCTGGGGTCGGCCACCGGACCGGCCGGCGCGGCCGAGGCCCGCACGGCGGCCGCCACCCCCGCGGACGCGGACGGGGGCACCCCGAGCGCCGCCGCGATGAGCGAGCTGATGCAGACCACCCCCGACCCGTACGCGGACGACCCGCTGCCCGAGTTCGCCGCCGGGCTGCTGACCCGGGTCGCCGAGATGGTCGGCGCGGCCGGCGGCGTGGTGCGGCTGGACCGGGGCGACGGGCAGGGCAGCCAGGTGCTCGCCCGCTACGGCCGGCAGCCCCGGGAGGGCAACGAACTGCTCCGCGTCCCGCTCGCCGTGCACCGCCCGTACGCCGGCGAGCTGGAGCTGGACGCGGCACCCTCGGCGTACGCCCGGCCGCTCGCGGTGCTGGCCGGCGAGCGGCTCTCCCTGCACCTGGAGAACGACCGGCTGCGCCGGGCCGACGTACGCCGGTCGGCCTGGCTCACCTTCCTCGCCGAGGCGAGCGAGCTGCTCGCCCAGTCGCTGGACGTCGAGCTGACCATGGCACTCGTACCGCAGCTCGTGGTGCCCCGGCTGGGCCAGTGGTGCGCCGTGCACACCGCCGACGAGTGGGGGCGGCTGCGGCTCGCCGCGGCCAGCCACGCCGACGAGGCGGTGCTGCCGCAACTGCACCGGGTGCTCCAGGAGACCGGGCCCGAATCGATCCAGGCCCGGCTGCGGGAGGCGTCCCGGAGCGCGGCGCAGGTGCCGCTGGGCGGGCCGATGGAGGGCTTCGCCGTGCCCCTGATCGCCCGCGGGCAGCGGCTCGGCACCCTGGCCGTGGGCCGTCACCAGGGGCACCGGCACGACCCCGACGAGGTCTCGGTGCTGGAGGACGTGGCCCGGCGGGCCGCGCTGGCCATCGAGAACGCCCGGATCCACGCCGAGCGCCGGCGGGTCGCGCAGACCCTCCAGCAGTCGCTGCTGCCGCCCGTGCTCCCGGTGGTCGAGGGCATCGGCTTCGCCGCCGAGTACGTCCCGACCGGCGACGACGCCGAGGTCGGCGGCGACTTCTACGACGTGGTGCCACTGCCGGACGGCCGGTGGCTGGTGGTGATCGGCGACGTCTCCGGCAAGGGCGTCCAGGCGGCGGCGGTGACCGGCCTGGTCCGGGACGTGATCCGGGTGCTGGTCGGCGACGGCAAGCCGCTGCCCGAGGTGCTCGGCCGGCTCAACGAGACGCTCGTCGAGCGGGGCGGCGGCCGCTACTGCACCCTGGCGCTGGCGGCGGTCGGGCCGGGCGACGGCGACCAGCTCGACGTCTCGCTGCACCTGGCCGGGCACGACCGGCCGGTGCTGCTGCACGGCGGCGGCGGGGCGGGTTTCGTCGGCACCGGCGGCACGGCGCTGGGCCTGCTCGACGCGATCGCCACCCCGACCGCCGAGATCGCGCTCAAGCCGGGTGACGCGCTGATCTTCTACACCGACGGGGTCACCGAGCGGCGGCGCGGCCGGGAACTGTTCGGCACCGACCGGCTGCGCGAGTCGGCCGCGCCCCTGGCCGGCTACTCGGCGGACGTGATCGCCGCCCGCCTCCGCGCCACCACCATCGCCTTCTCGGTGGAACCCCCACGGGACGACATCGCCGTCCTGGTCCTCCGCAACGACACCCTCTGATCGCCCACCCGGCCCCGCCACGGGCGGACGGCTGCGCCACCACGGCGGTGGGGTGAGAGGTCAGAGGCCGCCGGGGAGGCGGCCCGGGGCCAGGCGGTGGTGGGGGTCGAGGTGGGCCTTGGCGTTGCGGAGCCGGGGCAGGATGGGCAGCTCGCCCCAGAGGTCGACGGCGCGGCGGACCGGCGGGGGCGCGGACACCACCACGCAGCGGCCCTGGCGGGCGAGGAGCACGCCCCGGACGGCGGCGAGGATCGAGGCGACCCGCTCGGGCGGCAGTGAGCCGGGCAGCGCGGCGTGCACGGCGCCGATGCCGGCGGAGCCGCGTACCGGCACCGGGGTGCCGGCCGCGTCGCGCAGCGCGTAGACGGCGGCGTGCAGGTCGTTGATGGGCACCTCGATCCGCAGCGCGGTGTCGCCGGGGGCGAACGGGTAGCGGCCCCACCACTCGGGGGCGACGTGGTTGACCACGGCCTCCGGGCCCAGTAGCGCGGCGAGGTGGTCGGCCCGCTCCGCCACGTCGGCCGGGCCGCCCTCCAGCAGCACCACGAGGTTGCCCGCGGCGGCGGGTCGGGCCGGCCGCCCGGTCACCGCCGGGTGGTCGGGCCGGCCCGCCACGGAGGGGTGCGACGGGGGGATCCGCCGGCGCGGCAGCGGCACCGGCACGGGCAGGTCCAGCTCGATGGCCGCCGGATCGAGCCGGGCGGCGAGCACCGCCCGGACCAGGTCGTGCACCTCCAGCGGGGTCCACACGGGACGGGACACCCAGACCCGGCCGGCCGGCACGGCCTGCACGCGCATGGTGGCCGAGACGAGCACCCCGAGGCCGCCCTGCGAGCCGCAGAGCAGCCGCGCCACGTCGAGCCCG
Organism: Micromonospora sp. MH33; assembly: GCF_003013775.1. Lineage (NCBI taxonomy): Bacteria > Bacillati > Actinomycetota > Actinomycetes > Micromonosporales > Micromonosporaceae > Micromonospora > Micromonospora sp. MH33. The sequence continues at coordinate 15,600 of NZ_MUYZ01000046.1, read as the reverse complement.
GGCACCTCGGCCCCACCGAGGACGGCCGAGGCACCACCAGGCGCCGCACCACCAGGCGCCGCACCGCCACCAGGCCCGGCCGCCGGACCCCCGCCCCGCCGGGCGGACGGGGCCGCCTGCCCGAACTGGACGGTGCCGGGCACACCCACGCTGACCAGCTCGCCGTCGGCGTCGAGGTAGCGCACCCCGACGAGCTGGGCGCACGGGCTGCCGTGCCGGTGGCGCAGCGGGCCGGCCTCGTCGGCGGCCAGCACCCCGCCCGCAGTGGAGTGCCGGCGCCGATCTCGGCCACCGAGGAGCCCTGCGGCTCGTGCCAGACCCCGGCCAGCCGGCCGGTGTCGAGCATGATGTCGACCTGCGCGGGGGCGGCGCCCCAGTCGATCTTCGTGCCGGCGCCGCGCGGCACCACGGTCAGGTCGTGCGCCGCCGCCAGCCGGAGCACCTCGGCCGCGGCGTGCGGGCCGCCCGGCACGGCCACCCAGCGGGCCGTCCGGCCGGCCACCTCGTCGGCCGGGCCGGCGAAGCGGGCGAACGGCTGGCCGCAGATCTCCGCCAGCTTCCGGGTTATCTCGAGGGCTCCGGGTCGATCGGTGGAACGCGCTGCAGCCGCCATGGCGGTTATCGTACACATGTTCGAAAGTCCTGTCGGCGAGTCGCCGCATTCCGGCGGCGCGCGGCCCCGGCCGTGGCCCGGCGGCCGGTAACGTGACGCCGTGACCACCGAGAATTTCGACAACTCCAGCACGGCACGCCGATCGCCGCGCCACGACCTGGAGCCGTCGCCCGTGCCCGTCGCCAAGCGCGTTCCGGCCGACCGGACCCACCACGGCGACACCGTCGTCGACGAGTACGCCTGGCTCGCCACCAAGGACGACCCGGACACGATCGCCTACCTGACCGCGGAGAACGCGTACACCCAGGCGCGCACCGCGCACCTGGAGGGGCTGCGTGCGGACCTGTTCGAGGAGACCCGCCGGCGCACCCAGGAGACCGACCTGTCGGTGCCGACCCGCAAGGACGGCCACTGGTACTACACCCGCACGGTCGAGGGCCAGCAGTACGGCGTGCAGTGCCGCCGGGAGGTCCGCGACGGCGAGACCACCCCGCCGGTCAGCGCGGACGGCGGGCCGCTCGACGGCGAGGAGGTGCTGCTCGACGGCAACCGGCTCGCCGAGGGGCACGACTTCTTCGCGCTCGGCGCGTTCGACGTCAGCCCGGACGGTCGCTGGCTGGCCTACTCCACCGACTTCTCCGGCGACGAGCGCTTCACCCTGCGGATCAAGGACCTGTCGACCGGCCAGGTGCTGCCCGACGAGATCCCGGACACCTTCTACGGCACCGCCTGGTCCAGCGACGCCTCGACGCTGTTCTACGTCACCGTCGACGACGCCTGGCGGCCGAACCGGGTCTGGCGGCACACCGTGGGCACCCCGTCGAGCGAGGACGTGGTGGTGCACCAGGAGGACGACGAGCGGTTCTGGGTGGGCGTCGAGCTGACCCGCTCCGAGCGGTTCGTGGTCATCGACATCCACAGCAAGATCACCAGCGAGGTGCGGGTTATCCCGGCCGCCAACCCCACCGGCGAGCCGGCGATCATCGCGCCGCGCCGGCAGGGCGTCGAGTACGCGGTGGAGCACCACGGGCACCGCTTCCTCATCCTGCACAACGACGGCGCGGAGGACTTCGCGCTCGCGTACACCTCGGCGGACGCGCCGGGCGACTGGACGCCGCTGATCCCGCACACCCCCGGCACCCGGCTGGAGGCCGTCGACGCGTTCGAGAACCACCTGGTCGTCTCGCTGCGCAGCAACGGGCTGACCGGCCTGCGGGTGCTGCCGGTCGGCGGCGGGGACAGCTTCGACATCGACTTCCCCGAGCCGCTCTACAGCGTCGGGCTCGACGCCAACCCGGAATACCGCACCAACGAGGTGCGGCTGCGCTACACCTCGCTGGTCACGCCGGACTCGGTCTACGACTACGACCTGGTCACCCGGCAACTGGTGCTGCGCCGGCGGAAGCCGGTCCGGCCCGGCCCGGACGGGCGGGCGTACGACCCCGCCGACTACGAGCAGCACCGGGACTGGGCGCTCGCCGACGACGGCACCCGGGTGCCGATCTCGCTGGTCTGCCGCACGGGCACCCCGCGCGACGGCTCCGCCCCCGCCGTCATCTACGGCTACGGGTCGTACGAGGCGAGCATGGACCCCTGGTTCTCCATCGCCCGGCTCAGCCTCCTCGACCGCGGCGTGATCTTCGCGGTCGCGCACATCCGCGGCGGCGGCGAGCTGGGCCGGCGCTGGTACGACGAGGGCAAGCTGCTGGCCAAGAAGAACACCTTCACCGACTTCGTGGCCTGCGCCCGGCACCTGGTCAAGGCCGGCTGGACCGCGAGCGACCGGCTGGTCGCCCGGGGCGCCTCGGCCGGCGGCCTGCTGATGGGCGCGGTGGCCAACCTGGCCCCGGACGCGTTCGCCGGGATCGTCGCGCAGGTGCCGTTCGTGGACGCGCTCACCTCGATCCTCGACCCGTCGCTGCCGCTCACGGTCACCGAGTGGGAGGAGTGGGGCAACCCGCTCGACGACCCCGAGGTCTACGCGTACATGAAGTCGTACACGCCGTACGAGAACGTGACCGCGGTGGACTACCCGGCGATCCTCGCGGTGACCAGCCTGAACGACACCCGGGTGCTCTACCACGAGCCGGCCAAGTGGATCGCCCGGCTGCGGGCGGTCGCCCCGCAGGGCGACTACCTGCTGAAGACCGAGATGGGCGCGGGCCACGGCGGCCCGAGCGGCCGGTACGACGCCTGGCGCGAGGAGGCGTTCATCAACGCCTGGATCCTGGACCGGCTGGGCCGCGCCTGACCCGTTGGCGGAGGGGCCGCGCCGGCCCCTCCGCTCAGCGCAGCACCGCGGCCAGCACGTGCGGGTCGGCGTTGCCGCCGGTCACCACCGCGACGGTACGCCCCGGCGGCAGCTCGTCCCGGTGGAACAGCCGGGCGGCCAGCGCGACCGCGCCGCTCGGCTCCGCCACCAGCCGGGCCTCACCGAGCAGCCGCCCCATCGCGGCGACGATCTCGTCCTCGGTCACCGTGACGATGCCGTCGAGCCGGTCCCGCAGGTGGGCCAGGGTCAGCTCGGACAGGTTGGTCCGCAGCCCGTCCGCGCAGGTCCGGTAGGTGCGTTCCACGTCCCAGACGACCACCTCCCCGGCCGCGAGGGAGTCCCGGGCGTCGGCGGCGAGCAGCGGCTCGACCCCGACCACGGCGGCGGACGGGCGCAGCGCCTTCACCGCGGTGGCCACCCCGGAGGAGAGCCCGCCGCCGCCCACCGGCACCAGCACCACGTCCACGTCGGGCAGGTCGGCGACGATCTCCAGCCCGACGGTGCCCTGCCCGGCGATGATCCACGGGTGGTCGAACGGCGGCACCAGCACGGCCCCGGTGTCCACCACGACCTGTTCCGCCTCGGCGAGCCGGCGGGCCGGCGGGACGAGCCGCACGTCCGCGCCGAGCGCCCGCATCCGCGCCACCTTGACCTGCGGCGCGCCCTCCGGCACGACCACCGTGCACGGCACGCCGAAGGCCCTTGCCGCGTAGGCCAGGGCCTGGCCGTGGTTGCCGGAGGAATGGGTCACCACGCCCCGGGACCGGACGGCCGGGTCCAGCCGGGCCACCGCGTGGGTCGCCCCGCGCAGCTTGAACGACCCCATCGGTTGCAGGCTCTCCGGCTTGAGCCACAGTTCGTCGTCCCAGAGCGTCGGCAGCAGCGGGGTACGCACCACGGCGCCCGCCACGTCCTCGGCGGCGGCCCGTACGTCGGCGATCGAGACCAGCTCCATCGCCCCATCCTGCCGCGCCCCGGGACCGGCCGCCGCCCCGCGCCCGGCGCCTAGACTGCCCGGGTGGACGAGGACGAGCAGCGGGCGGAGGCCGGACCGGGCGCGGCCCGGCGCGCGCCCGCCTGGCTGATCCTCGGGGTGGTCGCCTCCGCCCTGGTGGTCTGCTGCTGCTCGGCGCTGATCGGCCTGGCCGTCTCCTGGTCCGCCGGGCTGCTCGGCCCGCGCTGACCGCGCCGGACAGGACGAGCGGGCCGACGCCGACGGCCGGCGCGAGGCCGAGCGTGAGTGAACAGTGGTGTCAGGAGCGGCCGGTGCGGGCGGGCCGCCGCACGGGCCGGTCGGGTCAGGGGGTCCAGGCGGGGTCGCGGCCGGTCCGGCCGAGCAGGGCGTCCAGCGTGGTCGGCTCGGCGCTGGTCGGTACGGGCTCGCCGAAGGCGCCCATCTTCTGCCCGGTGTCGCCCATCCGGTCCATGAAGCCGTGCCCCTCGGCCAGCACCGACGGGTCGACCTCCAGCCGCTGCCCGGTCGCCCGGGCCAGGTCCCAGCCGTGCACGATGAGGTCGATCAGGGCCATCTGGCCGACTGTCTCCTGGGGCAGCCCCATGCCGGGCGAGACCCCCTCCAGCGCCGCCGGGTCCGACCACGCCTGCGTCAGGCGTACGGCCTCGGTCGCGAACCGGTCCCGCCAGCCCTCGGTCAGGTGGTCGGTCTTGGCCGACCAGTCGACCTCCCGCCGGCGGGCCAGGTCCTGGAAGTTGACCACCACGTCGAAGAGGTGGTTGAGCAGGTCGCGCACCGTGTAGTCGGGGCACGGGGTGGGCAGGCCGAGCTGGTCGTCGGAGATGCCCTGGACCACCGCCGCCGTACGGGGCGCGGCGACGGCCAGCAGCTCACTAGTCTTCGTGGTCATAGGGACCAGCGTATGAGGGCGGTCTTGAAGAAATGCGACACGAACCGCGTCGGGACAGCAGGGGAATCCTCGACCCCGGCCGGCTGCTGCGGCGGGTCCGCTTCCGGCGCCGGCTGCCCGCCCCGGCGCTGCGCCCCTGGGTCGAGCACTACTGGCTGATCGACTGGGCGCTGACCGAGCCGTTCGACCAGCGGGTCGTCCCGCACCCGGCCGTCAACGTGGTGTTCCAGGCCCAGGGTGACGGGGCGGAGCACGGCCTGCTCGCCGGGGTGGACACCGGCCTGTTCACGGTCTCCCTGCACGGCACGGGCCGGGTCACCGGGGTGCAGTTCCGCCCCGGTGGCTTCCGCCCGTTCTGGGGCCGCCCGGTGGCCGAACTGACCGGCCGGCGCCTCCCGCTGCCCGCCGGGCCACCGCCGGCCGGCGCCGCCCGCACCGTACCTTTCGCGACCGGGCCGGTCTGCCCGGGCACCGACGAGCAGCGGTGCCGCCGGCTGGACGACCTGCTCACCGCCTGGGAGCCGGTTCCGGACCCGCTCACCACCGAGGCCACCGACCTGGTCGAGGAGATCCGAACCGACCGGACCGTCCTGCGCGTCGACGACTTCGCCCGGCGGCACGGGGTCTCCACCCGGCGGCTCCAGCGGCTCTTCCTGGACCACGTCGGCGTCGGTCCGAAGTGGGTGATCCGCCGCTACCGGCTCCAGGAGGCCATCGAGCAGGCCGCCGCCGGGCCGCTGGACTGGTCCCGGGTCGCCGCCGATCTGGGGTACGCCGACCAGGCCCACCTGGTCCGCGAGTTCACCGCGGTGGCGGGAGTGTCGCCGGCCGCGTACGCCCGCTCGCTGGCGACCCCGCGCGGCGGGTGACCCGGGGGCTCACCGACGGCGGACGGCGACCACCGCGACGTCGTCGTGGATCTCCGGCGGCGCCAGCTCGACCAGCAGCCGCTGGCAGAACCGGTCGAGGTCGTCGTCGACCCGGGTGGCGACCGCGCCGAGCGCCGCCATGCCCTCGTCGATGGTGGCGTCCCGCCGCTCGATCAGCCCGTCGGTGTAGAGGACCAGCGTGGCTCCGGCCGGCAGCACGAACTCCAGGTCCGGCGGGCGGGGCGCGCGCACCCCGAGCAGCGGGGCGGAGTGCTGCACGAACTCGACCCGCCCGTCGTTGCTGATCAGGGCCGGCAGGTGCCCGGCGCTGGCCAGCCGGATCAGCCCGCTGCCCGGGTCGAGCAGCAGCAGGCAGATGGTGGCCAGCTCGGTCGGCAGCAGCGTACGCATCAGCTCGTTGACCCGGTCCAGGATCACCCCCGGCGGATGCCCCTCGACCGCGTACGCGCGCACCGCGTGCCGCAGCTCGGCCATCACTGTGGCGGCGTGCAGGGAGTGCCCGGCCACGTCACCGATGGCCATCAGCAGGTGGCCGTCGAGCATCACCAGCTCGTAGAAGTCCCCGCCCACCTCGGTATGGGCGCTCGCCGGCTCGTAGCGGACGGCCAGGTCGAGGCCGGCGATCTCGGGCAGCCGGCGGGGCAGCAGGCTGCGCTGGAGGGTCACCGCGATGCGGTGCTCCTGGTCGAAGGAGCGCTGGGCTTCGACCGCCGAGGCGACGGCCTGGGCGAGCTGCACCAGCACCGGGGTCCGTACGGTCTGGGTCGCGGTCGGCACCACCACGTAGAGCGGGGCCCGGTCCTCCCGGAGCCGGGCGGCGGCCACCGTCACCGTGTCGTCGGCGGGCCAGGCGGTCACGTCCCACGCGCCGGGTTCGTCGACCCGGACCCGGGTGCCGATCGGCAGCCCGCTGTCGTCCACCGTCCACGGCACGATCACCGGCGCCGCCTCCGGCCCGGCGGCCACCGCGGCCAGGCAGTCCCCGTCGAACGTCTCCGCGACCACGGCCGCCGGGCTCTTGAAGATCCGCGCCGCGCCGGCCGTCGCCGCTTCCAGCAGCCGGACGAAGTTCGACGCCGCGTGCATCTGCACGGTGGCGTCGGCCAGCGCGGCCAGCCGCTCGGCGAGCAGTTCGGCCCGCTGCCGGGCCTGGTAGTAGCGGAGTACCGCGTGCGCGGTGGCGACCAGTTCCTCCGGCTCGATCGGCTCGGCCAGGTACGCGTCCGCGCCCCGGGTCAGCCCCTGCGCCCGGTCCACCACGTCGACCGCGTGCGCCGAGACGTGGATGACCGGGGTCGACGGGCGGGCCTCCTTGATCAGCTCGCAGACCTCGAAGCCGCTCATGTCGGGCAGCCGGACGTCGAGCACCACCAGGTCGACCCGGTCCTTGCGCACCCGGTCGAGCGCCTCGGCGCCGTTCTCCGCCTCGATGGTCGCGAAGCCGGCCCGGCTCAGCCAGCTCACCAGCAGGTACCGCTTCGGACCGCTGTCGTCGACCACCAGTACGGTCGCCGCCCCGCCCTCCACCGTCAGGCTCCACCCACGGGAAGGACCACGGTGAAGGTGCTGCCCCGACCGGGTTCGCTGGCCAGCTCCAGCGTCCCGCCGAGCAGCGTGACCAGTCGGCGCGCGTACGGCAGGCCGAGGCCGGTGCCGCCGACCCGCGTCGTGCCGGGCACCTGGTAGAACTCCTCGAAGATCCGGTCGTGCAGCTCCGGCGGGATGCCCGCGCCGGTGTCGGTGACCGACAGCGACCAGAGGTCGTCCCGGCGTTCCGCCCGCAGCCGCACCTGACCCCGCTCGGTGAACTTGAGGCCGTTGTGGAGCAGGTTGCGCAGCACCTGGGCGAGCAGCACCTCGTCCGAGCGGACCGTCGCCGGGGCGGGCGGCTCCTCCACCACCAGTTCGACCGCCGGCCGGGTGGCCAGCGCCCGCAGCGTGCCGCGGAGCTGCCCGAAGAGCCCGCGCAGGTCCACCTCGGCCCAGTTCGGCTCGAGCCGGCCCGACTCGGCCTTGGCCAGGTCGAGCAGCTCGTTGACCAGGCCGAGCAGGTCGGCAGCGGACGATCGGATCAGCCCCACCTGCCGGGCCTGCTCGTCGGTGAGCGGGTCGGAGGCGGAGTCGGCGAGCAGCCGGGACAGCCCGATGATCGCGGTGACCGGGGCGCGGAGCTCGTGGCTCACGTTGGCCAGGAACCGGCTCTTCGACTCGCTGGCCGCGCGGAGCTGGGCGGACTTCTCGTCCAGCTCGGCGTAGAGCGCCACCACGCCGCGGTTGGTCTCCTCCAGCTCCTCGGTGAGCTGGTTGTAGAGCGCCATCACGCCGTGGTTGGTCTCCTGGAGCTCGGAGTTGAGCACCTCCAGCTCGTCGCGCTGGCTGCGCACCTCGTCGAGAGCGGAGACGAGCTGCGCGTTCTGGGCGGCCAACTCGTCCAGGGCGGTGCCCGGAGCGCTGCTGGCCAGCTCGGTCCGGAGCTGGGCGAGGCGCTCCGGCGTGAGCGGCTCCGCCTGGGCCGGGACTCGTCGGGACATCCTCACGACCGTATCGCCCCCGTCGGTCACCACGCCCAGCATGTCCACCAGACGCGCCACCGCACCGGACTGCGGCTGGTAGCGGCCGTCGGGCAGCGGGCGGGCCGGAGCCAGGTCGACCCGGAGCACCGACTGGCCGGTGAGCACGTCCCGGTCCAGCACGAAGGTGACGTCCGCGCCGTCGACGGTGTGCAGCAGGTCGCGGGCCACCTCACTGAGCGCGGTCGCCAGGCGCACCTGGTCCTGGTGCTCCAGCCCGACCGCGGCGGCCACCTCCCGGCCGCGCTGCCGGACCAGGAAGATGTCCTGCTCCACCCGGAGCGCCATCTGCAGCAGCGGGGCCGGGACGGCCGGGCGGGTCATGACTCGGCCCGGGCGACCAGGACGCAGGCGTCGTCGCGGCGCGTCCCGGCGTCGCGGAGCAGGGTGGCGGCGGTCAGCAGCAGCGGGCGGCCGGTCAGACCGGGGTAGTCGGCCAGGTCCCAGCGGTCCACCACGCCGTCGCTGTGCATCACCAGGGTCGCCCCGGACGGGAACGGGTAGTCGTACTCCCGCACCGAGGGGCGCTGGTGTCCGGCGATGCCGGGCAGCGAGACGAGACCCCGCCGCCGCTCGCCCGTCACCACGATCATGGCTGCGATGTTGCCCAGACCGGAGTAGTGGAGCAAGCCCGACACGGGGTCCGGTTCGGCCACGGCCAGCGCGGCGCCGCGGGTGTGCGAGATGGCCCGGTGCAGGTGCTGCACCACGGTGCCCGGCGGCCCGGCCGGCGCGGCCCGGAACGCGGCCAGTGCGGCCCCGGTGGCGGCGGCGGCCAGCGGACCGTGTCCCAGGCCGTCGCAGACCAGCACCTGCCGCCGGCCGTCGACCACCCGCACCGCGTACCCGTCGCCGCTGACCTGTTCGCCGGTGATCGGCCGGGCCAGCGCGCCGGCCCAGTCCGGCCCGGGGACCGGACCGTTCCAGACCTGGACGGCCAGCACGGTGCCCCGGCCGGGCAGGGAGTAGCCGTCGAACCGGCTCGCCTGCCGGGCGATCGCACCGAGGCCGACGCCGAGGGTGCCGGTGGTGGAGTGGCCGTCCGCCGAGGAGAGGGCGAGGTCGGCCATGCCGGGGCCGGAGTCGATCGCCACCAGCTCCACCCCGGCCCGGCCGGCCCGGCGGACCGGGCGGAGCAGCAGGGTGCCCTCCTGGGCGTGCTTGACCAGGTTGCTGGTGATCTCGGCGGTCACGATGGCCAGGTCGGCGACGCGCGGCTCGCCGAGTTCCAGCTGCCGGCCGAGCCGCTCGGCGGCCCGCCGCACGCCGCTCGCCGTGGCGCCGTTGTCCACCCGGAACCAGAGACCGTGGTCGGCGACCACGTCGGCGTTCATCGGGACCACTTGGTGATGGTGATCCGGGTGCCCTCACCCACGGCGGTCCAGATGTCGAAGTCGTCGACCAGCCGGCGGGCGCCACTGAGCCCCAGGCCGAGCCCGCCGCCGGTGGTGAAGCCGTCGGTGAGGGCCTGGTCGAGGTCGGGGATGCCCGGCCCCTGGTCGGCGAAGACGATGCGGACCCCGCGCCGGCGGCCGTCCTCGACGGTGGTCACCTCGGCGGTGCCTCCGCCGCCGTAGATCAGTGTGTTGCGGGCCAGCTCGCTGGCGGCGGTGACCAGCTTGGTCTGGTCGACCAGCGAGAGCTTGACGGCGACGGCGGTGGTACGCACCAGCTGCCGCACCCGGACCACGTCCTCGTCGCTGCGGATCGCCTGGGTCGCCGGCACCCCCAGGTCGACGCCGGCGGTCATGACGTGGCCGTCGTCTCGGAGTCCTCGTCGACGTCCATCTCGTCCCACTCGTCGTTGCGGCTCGCCGCGATGTGCTCCATGCCGCGTTCCACGTTCAGCGCGGTACGGATGCCGTTGAGCGACAGCCCCAGCTCGACCAGGGTGATGGCGACGGCGGGACGCATCCCGACCACCACCGTCTCGGCGTCCAGCACCTTGGAGATGGACGCGATGGTGGAGAGCATCCGGCCGACGAAGGAGTCGACGATGTCCAGGGCCGTGATGTCGATGATCACACCGTGGCAGCCGGTGGCGACGATCCGCTCGGCCAGGTCCTCCTGGAGCTGGATCGCCGTCTGGTCGGACATGTCGACCTGGATGGAGACCAGCAGGATGTCACCGATCTTGAGGATCGGCACCCGCTCCATCAGGACTCCCGGCGTGCGCGGCGGGAGGTCGTCTCGACGCCGGTGAGGCGCAGCACGTGGCGCAGGGCGTCGGCCAGGCTCGCCTTGGTGGCGATGTCGCCGAACTCGATGCCGAGCGCGACGATCGTCTGGGCGATCTGCGGCCGGATGCCGGAGATGATGCAGTCGGCGCCCATCAGCCGGGCGGCCACCACGGTCTTGAGGATGTGCTGGGCGACCTGGGTGTCCACCGCCGGCACGCCGGTGATGTCGATGATCGCGTACGGCGAGCCGGTGTCGACCAGGGTCTGGAGCAGCCGCTCCATCACCACCTGGGCGCGGGCCGAGTCGAGGGTGCCGACCAGCGGGACGGCGACCACGCCCTCCCACAGCTTCACCACCGGCGTGGAGAGCTCCAGCAGCTGCTCCGCCTGGTCGGCGATCAGACCCTCGCGGGTACGCACGAAGCTCTCGAAGGTGAACAGCCCCATCTGGTCGATCAGGGCGGAGAAGGCGACGAAGTCGCGCAGGTTGCCCGCGTCCTGGTCCTCCTCCATCAGCTCCAGCAGGGCGTCCTTGAGCGCGAACACGCTGATCGCGGTCTCGGTGGCGCTGAAGCCCTGCCGCGCCCGGCTGGTGGAGAGCTCGGCCAGCACGGCCCGCAGCTCACCGCCGTGCTGGTCGGCCAGGTCGGCGAGGCCCTGCCCGGCGGCATCGGCCATGCTGCGGTGCAACTCCCGCGCCTGACGGGACAGTTCCGCCTGGCTGAGCCGGCCGCGCAGCGAGCTGGCCACGATCTCCGTCCAGCGCACGGTCAGCCGGTCGGCGTGCTCGGTCAGCAGGCGGGCGAGCCGACCACTCTGTTCGGCGCTCAACGCCATGGTGACCTCCCTGAACTCCGGACGGGCGGACTCTATCACCGGAGCTTGCAGCGCTAGTTGTCGCAGAGCAAAGGAATGATCGACGGCACCCTTGTCGGCTCCCGTTCTGCACGCTGCCGGCTTCGTGGGATACCGTTCCACCGAACACAGGAGGTCGGCGAATGTCCCTGACGGTGCACACGGAACAGCGCGGCGACGTGGTCGTCGTGTCGGTCGCGGGCGAGCTGGACATGGCGACGGCACCGCAGCTCCAGGACCAGATCACGGACCTGCTGGACAAGGGGCGCAACCGCCTCGTGTTCGACCTGGCCGAGGTGTCGTTCTGCGACTCCACCGGGCTGTCGGTGTTCGTGCGCGCCAAGAACAGCTGCGACGAGGCCGGTGGCGTGGTCCGGCTGGCCGCCCCGCAGCGGGGCGTGCTCCGCATTCTCGAGGTCAGTGGCCTGGTCGAGGTGCTGCACACCTACCCGACGGTGGAGCAGGCCGTGGCGGGCGACCCCACACCGGCCTCCTCCTGACCGTTCCCCCTCAGCGCTCGTCCTCGATGTGTCGGGGGCGGGCGATCACCATGCCCGCGGTCGTCTGCACGGCGAGCGCCACCAGCAGGAAACCGATCGGCGCGGTCCAGCCGCCGGTCGCCTCGTAGAGGATGCCGACCAGCAGCGGGCCGAGCGCGGCGATCACGTAGCCGGTGCTCTGCGCGAAGGCGGAGAGCGCCACCGTCCCCTCGGCGGTCCGGGCGCGCAGCCCGATGGTGGTCAGGATCAGCGGGAACGCGCCCTGGCCGAGGGCCAGCAGCAGGACCCAGAGCGGCGCGAGGCCGTGCGGCGCGAGCGCCAGGCCGACGTACGCGGCCGTGGAGAAGGCGGTCAGCGACAGCACCAGTGGGCGCAGCGTGGGCAGCCGGCCGGCCAGGGTGGGCATCATCAGCGCCACCGGCACGCCGAGCGCGGTCACCCCGGCGAGCAGCAGGCCGGCCGCCTCGGGCGCGTAGCCGGCGTCCCGGAAGAGCTGGGCCAGCCAGCCCATGATGGCGTACCCGCTGAGCGACTGCGCCCCGAAGTAGACCGCCATGGCCCAGCCGAGCCGGGTCCGTGCCGGGCGCACCCGCGCCGCTCCGGCGGCGGCCACCGCCGGGGCCGACGCCCGTCGCGCGGCCCGGGCCCGCAGCGCCAGCGGCACCCACGGGATTACGGCCAGCGCGGCCAGCCCGGCCCAGACACCCAGCCCGGCCCGCCAGGAGCCGAAGGCGTGGGCCACCGGCACCGCCGAGGCGGCGGCCACCGTCGTGCCCACGGTCAACGCCATCGTGTACGCACCGGTGACCAGCCCGGTGCGGTGTGGGAAGTGCTGCTTGACGAGCATCGGCAGCAGGATGTTCGCGACCGCGATGCCGGCCAGCGCGAGCGCGCTGGTGAGCACGAAGACCGCCGCCGAGTCGGTGACCACGCGGAGCACCTGCCCGACGGCCAGCGCCAGCATGGCCACCACCAGCACCCGGGGGGCGGCCCAGCGGCGGACCAGCCACGGGGTGAGGGCGCCGAGCCCGGCGAAGGCGATGGTGGGCAGCGTGGTGACCAGGCCGGCCATCGCGCCGGAGAGGCCCAGCCCGTCGCGGATCTCGTCGAGCAGGGCACCCAGGCTGGTCACCGCGGCGCGCAGGTTGAGCGCGACCAGCAGCATGCCGACCAGGACCAGCAGGCCGCCGCGGGCCGGGGCGGCCGGGGGCGCGGGGACGGCGGCCGGGGTTCTACCGGCCTGCGGCGGCACGCCGGTGGTGGGCACGTCGGTGACGGGGGCCGCGGTGGACGTGGGTGGCGGGGTCATGACCTCGAACCTACAATCATGGGATGAATTTCGGCAGGAGGTGTAACCGGTGACACCCGCCGTCGATTCCGTCGCCGTGCCGCCGCGCGGTCACCGGGTGCGCCAGACCATCGAGCAGCTCCGGGCCCGGATCCTCGGCGGCGAGTGGCCGGTGGGCGGGAAGATCCCCACCGAGCCGCAGCTCGTCGCCGCGCTGGGGGTGGGGCGGAACACGGTCCGCGAGGCGGTCCGCGCGCTGGTGCACGCCGGGGTGCTGGAGTGCCGGCAGGGCTCCGGCACCTACGTGGTGTCGACCGACGAGCTGGCCCCTGTGGTGGCCCGCCGGCTCACCGACGACCGGATGGCCGAGGTCATCGAGGTCCGGCGCGCCTTCGAGGTGGAGGCGGCCCGGCTCGCCGCGCTGCGGCGTACCCCCGAAGACCTGGCGGCGCTCGACGGCGCCCTCGCCACCCGGGAGGCCGCCTGGCGCTCCGGCCGGGTCGGGGAGTTCGTCGAGGCGGACGCCGCGCTGCACACCGCCGTGGTGGCCGCCGCGCACAACGCCATGCTGGCCGAGCTCTACGCCTCGGTCGGCGCCGCGCTGCGCAGCACCGTCGCCCAGGCCATGGGAGAGGCCCTGGAGCCCGAGCGGTACGTGGACCACGGCCGGCTGGTCGAGGCGATCCGGGACGGCGACCCGGCGCGGGCGGCGATCGAGGCCGGCGCTTTCCTCGAAGCCCCCTCCGGGGCATAGGTTGTCCCGGACGGAGATTCGGACAGCACGGGAGAGCGGATGCTCAAGGGCTTCAAAGACTTCATCATGCGCGGCAACGTCGTCGACCTGGCGGTCGGTGTCGTCATCGGCGCCGCCTTCACCGGCGTGGTCACCCAGCTCACCAAGTCGTTCCTGGAACCGCTGATCAAGGCGATCGGTGGCGGCAAGGGTCAGTTCTCTGGCTCTTGGGAGATCACCAAGGACAACTACATGGACTGGGCCGCGTTCATCAACGCGGCGATCACCTTCCTGCTCACCGCTGCGGTGCTCTACTTCCTCGTGGTCTACCCGATGAACAAACTCGCCGAGCGGCGCCGGCGCGGCGAGGAGCCGCCGCCGAAGGCTCCCAGCGAGGAGATCAAGCTGCTCACCGAGATCCGGGACGCGCTGCTCGCCGGCAACCACGCCACGCCGGGCCAGCGCGGCGCGCTGGACGACGTGCTCGGCCGCCGGCAGGAGCCGCCGGCCGCGCGCTGACGCCATAGCCGATCGGCCCCCGTGGGAATCCCGCGGGGGCCGACGTGCGTCGAACACATGTTCGATAGAGTCCGGGCATGGAGCAGCGCAGGCACTGGTGGAACGGGAAATGGGGGCGACTGGCCCGGCGGGACGTCTTCCTCCGGGTCGACGGCGACCGATGGCACGTCGAGCAGCGCGCCGGCGGTGCCGAGGGGGTCTCCCAGTTCTACGAGTACGCCAGCGTCGAGGAGGCCGAGGAGACGGTCCGGGCGCTGCTGGAAGGGCCGGACACCTGGCGCGAGCTGTCCCCCCGACCGCCGAGCGGCTGGGCCCCGCCCGTTTAGCGCCCGCGCGCCTCGGGAACCGCGCCTGTATGAGCCAGCAGCAGGACAGCGTCTCCCGGGTCACCACCGGCATGCGGGTGGTCGACTCCGCCGGCGTCGAGGTGGGCACCGTGGATCTCGTCCAGCGCGGCGACCCGGCCGCCGTGACCGTGCAGGCGCCGGCCCCGGTGGACCCGGGCAGCAGCCTGGACGAGCTGATCGGGTCGGCGGCCGCCGAGGAGCCGGACGTCCCCGCCGACCTGGCCGCCCGGCTGCTGCGCGAGGGCTACCTCAAGGTCTCCACCGAACTGGCCCGCACCGGCGCGGTCTACGTGCTGGCCGACCGGATCGCCGCGGTCACCGACGACGGCGTACGCCTCACCGTCCCCGCCGCGCAGCTTCCCGCCGAGGAGTGACCCCGGAACGTCACCCGGCCCGCCTAGGGTGGGCGGCATGTGGATGGTGATCGGAGAGCAGGGCGGCACGCCGGCCGACCCGGCGGCGCGGGCCGCCCAGTTCGCGCACATGGCCGAGGTGACCCGGCAGAGCCCGGGCTTCGTCCGGGGCTGGTGGGGCGCGGACGAGGACGAGCCGGACCGCAGCCACGCGCTTGTCGTCCTCGACACGCTGGAGCACGCGCGGGCGCTCCGGCGAATGGTCGAGGAGAACGTCACCGGCGTCCGCCTGCGGATCATGGAGATCGGCGTCGAGGCGGAAGGCGTCGCCTGATCAGCCCGCGCGGGCCGGGGTGGCCGGTTCCGGCTCCGGCTCGGCCACCGGCGGCGGCGCGGTGGCGCGACGGCGGCGGAACAGCAGCAGCATCAGCCAGCCGGCGACCAGCCCCCAGAACGCGCCGCCCACGCCGAGCAGGCTCACCCCGGAGGCGGTGACCACGAGGGTGACGACCGCGGCCTCCCGGGCGTCCGGCTCGGCGACCGCCGCCGCGACCGCGCCGGCCAGCGCGCCGAGCAGCGCGAGCCCGGCCACCGCCTCGACGAGGACCGGCGGGG
>NZ_MUYZ01000459.1:0-3552 GCF_003013775.1 Micromonospora sp. MH33 | reverse complement strand
CCGCCGGCGCTCGCCGCGCTGGTCGCCGCCTCCCCCGGCCTGCTCGCGGCGGCGCCCGAGCTGGTGGCGCGGATGCCCGCGTTCGGCCGGCCCGGCCCGCCGTACGCGGTGGCGCGCTACTGGATGGACGGCGACGTGCGCCCGGACCGGGCGGTGTTCAGCGGGGTGTCCCGCCAGCCCACCCTGGACTCGGTGACCCTCTACCACCGGCTGGAGGACGAGCCGCGGCGCTGGGCGGGGCGGACCGGCGGCTCGGTGGTCGAGCTGCACGCGTACGCCTGCGAGCCGGACGTGCCGGCCGAGGAACTGGCCGAGCGGATGCGGGTGGAGCTGACCGCGCTCTGGCCGGAGGTGGCCGCCCTGCGGGTACGCGCGCTGCGCGCCCGGGTCGAGGCGCAGGCGCCCGCGTTCATCCCCGGCAGCCACGCGGGGCGGCCGGGGGTGCGCACCGACGCGGCCGGCCTCTACCTGGCCGGCGACGGCATCCGGACCGAGTTCCCGAGCGCGTTGATGGAACGGTCGGCGGCGACCGGGATCGTGGCCGCCAACCACATCCTGCGGGCGGAGGGGGCGGCGGCCGAGCCGGTCAGCTCGGTCCGCCCGCGCGGCCTGCTGGCCGGCCGCCGCCGACCGAAACGGTCATAAGCGGAGGAAAGCTGCTCTAGGCTCGACTGGCTCCGGCGACACGGGAGGTCGGCAGGTGAGCACCGCGCTGCGGGTGGACGACCAGCGGGACGACGCGTACGGGTCGCTCCGCGACGAGCGTGCGTGCATCGTCACCGCCCTGCGGCTCGGCTGGTCGATGGCGGACGCCTACCACCACGCGCAGACCGCCGACCTGGACGACGGTGCCGACCGGCCGGCGGTCGCCCCGGCGAAGCTCTCCAACCTGACCGAGATGCCGGGCCGGCACCGGCTCGGGATGTACCTGGACGGGGTCGAGGTGGCGCTCGCACAGATCGCCGCGCTCACCGCGCCGGGCCGTCCGGTGCCGTTCACCGCCGCCGCCCGGGACGCCACGGGGCCCGACCGGGAGCCGCTGCTGCTCGCCCTCGACGAGCTGAACGTGGACGTGCTGCGCTGGACGATGGCCACCAACCACCGGGTCGGGCTGGCGTACCGGCTCGGCCGCTCGCTCGCCGACACCGCCCGGCACGGCGACGCCGACGAGCTGGTCCGGCGGTTCGGCGGGCGGCAGATCCAGATCAGCCGGTGGCTGGACGAGCTGGCCAGCGTGCTGCCGCCGTACTCGGCGGCGGTGGTGCGCCGCTCGCTGGCCGCCTGGGCCGCGGCGGTCGGCCGCGCCACGGTCGGCGACCCGGGCGAGGCCGGACTGGCCGAGCTGGCCCGCGAGCTGCGCAACCAGGGCGAGCTGTGGCGGGACGTGCTCACCGGCGGCCTGCACCCGCGGGACCTGCTGGACGAGGAGAACTGGGCGGTGGTGGCCCGGAACCTGATCATCCGGGACCGGAAGCTCGTGGTGCAGGCGGCCCGCGGGATCTTCTGGCCGGTGCTCGTACCCCTGCTGGTGGTGCTCCTGGCGGTGGTGGGGGTGAGCGCCGCGGCCGCGGCCGGCTCCCCCACCACCCGGGCGGCGGTGGCCCTGGTCGGCCTGGGCGCCGGACTGACCGCGATCTGGCGGTCGGTTTCCACACCGGCCCTGTCGGTGGCCGCCGAGGTGAACCGGCCGCTGCTGGAGAGCGAGCTGGTCGTGCAGATGGCCGGCCGGATCGGCCGGCCGCTCGCGGCGGCGCGGGCCGCCGGGCGTGCGGGCCGGCAGCGGCCCCCGTCCGACGGGGGATCGAAATACGTTGCCCGCCTTTCCGGCGTGGATCTACCGTGAGCGCGCAAGGTCAACCACCGTTCCGGGAGCCGTCGATGTCGCTGCGACACCGCACCACGATGCCGTCGTGGCTGCTCAGCGACGGCTGCCGAGCCGAAGGTCCGCCCGCCGGACGGCCCGACTGACGCGCCCGCGCGTCCGCGTCGTCGCCGCCCGGTCCCGTGGACCGGGCGGCTTTTTGCTGCCGTACCCACCGATCGTGAAGGGAGAGCCCGGTGGACGCCGTCCTCGTCATCAACGCCGACCTCGGCCCGCTGCACCGGGTCACCGTCCAGCACGCGGTCCGGATGCTCTGCCGCCGGGTCGCCGAGATCCACGAGGCCGAGCCGGACCAGGTGATCGGGGTCTTCCCGATGCCGCGGGTGGTCCGCCTCGTCCGGTACGTGGTGACCCGCTGGCGGTTCAGCGCCGGCCCGGCCTGGTCCCGGGGCGGGGTGCTGCGCCGCGACGGCCGGCGGTGCGCCTACTGCGACGGCCCGGCCAGCACCATCGACCACATCCTGCCCCGCTCGCGCGGTGGCCGGAACACCTGGGTGAACACCACTGCCGCCTGCTACGGGTGCAACCAGCGCAAGGGCGACCGGACCCCGGCCGAGGCGGGCATGCCGCTGCGGCGGGAGCCGGTGACGCCGAGCTGGGCCTCGCTGGCGCGGTGACGGACGGCCGGCGGGCACAGGGGGTCGCGTCGGAGGTACGCCTCCGGCGCGGCGCCCGCCGGTCCCGTCGTGGGGGACGGCGTGACGCCTCAGCCGGCGGCCGGCGGGGTCCAGCCGAAACGCGGCGGCCGGCGCCCGGTGACCGCCGCGATCCCCTCGCGGGCCTCACCGCTCTCCCGCACCTGCCCGTGCCACCAGGCGATCCGGTCGGCGTCGGCCCGCCCGTCGACGATCTCCTTGGCCGCGGCCACGGTGAGCCGGGAGCGCTCGGCGATGGTGGTGGTCACCGCGGCCACCCGGGCCGCCAGCGCGTCGGCCGGCAGCGCCTCGTCGACCAGCCCGATCCGCAGCGCCCGCTCGGCGTCGACCAGCTCGCTGGTGAAGAGCAGGTGCTTGGCGGCGGACGGCCCGACCAGCCGGGCCAGCCGCCGGGTGGTCGGCGCGGGATAGACCAGCCCCAGCCGCGCCGGGGGTACGCCGAACCGGGCGTCCGCCGCGGCGAAGCGCAGGTCGCAGGCGACGGCGAGCTGACAGCCGCCGCCGACGCAGGCGCCCTCGATCGCCGCCACGGTGGGCCGGCCGAACGCCGCCAACCGCTCCTCGGCGGCCACCGCGATGCTGCCGTCCCCGGCCTCCAGCAGCTCGTCCAGGTCGCCCAGGTCGGCGCCGGCGCAGAAGGTGCCGCCCGCCCCGGTGAGCACCAGCACGCGCACCGCCGGGTCCGCCTCCAGGCCGTCGAGCAGCACCGGGAGCTGCCGCCACATGGCCGGCGTCATCGCGTTGCGACGCGCCAGGTTCCGGATCACCACGGTCGCCACCGGCCCGGCCACCGTGACGGTCAGCTCCGCGTCCGACATGTCTCCCCCTCGTACCGCCGGTCCTGTGGCGACCGTAGCGGCGGGGCCCGGCGACCACCCGCGTGGGGTGGTTGCCGGGCCCCGGGGTCGGGCGGTCAGGTCAGGAGACGTTGACCGCGGTGTCGTCGATGACGAACGAGGTCTGCAGCGAGACGTCCTCGGTGCCGGTGAACTTCAGGGTGACGGTCTGGCCGGC
>NZ_MUYZ01000458.1:0-3561 GCF_003013775.1 Micromonospora sp. MH33 | reverse complement strand
GCGCCCTTCGGGCCGCCGGCACCGGCCGCGCCGGACAGGCCCGTGGGCGCCCGGTACTCGCCGAAGACCTGGCGCAGCGCGCCGGCCCACTCGCCGGTGGTCACCCCGGCCCGCACGCACGCCAGCGTCGCCGGCATCAGGTTCTGCGTGGTCGCGGCGTCCGCCCGCAGCCGGGCGAGTGCCGCGTCCACGGCCGTCGCGTCCCGGTCGGCCCGCCACTCGCGTACGGCGGTGGTGGCGGCCGCCTCGACGGCGGGGTCGACCTGCTCGATGGCCTCGGCGCCGGCAGCGGTCAGCGGCGACGGCTCGGTCTCGGTGAACCGGTTGACGCCGACCACCACGTCGGTGCCGGCCTCCATCCGGCGGCGCCGGTCGGCCAGCGAGGCGACCAGGGCGCTCTTCAGGTAGCCGGTCTCCACGGCGGCCACCACACCGCCCATCTCCAGCACCTTCTCCAGCTCGACCCGGGCCCCGGCGACGATGTCGTCGACCAGCGCCGTCATCACGTGCGAGCCCTCGAACAGGTCCGGATATTCGAGCAGGTCCGACTCGTACGCCAGCACCTGCTGCATGCGCAGCGACCACTGCTGGTCCCAGGGGCGGGGCAGGCCGAGCGCCTCGTTCCAGGCGGGCAGTTGCACGGCCCGGGCCCGGGCGTCCCGGGACAGCGTGACGCCGAGCATCTCCAACACGATGCGCTGGATGTTGTTCTCCGGCTGCGCCTCGGTCAGGCCCAGCGAGTTGACCTGGACGCCGTACCGGAAGCGGCGCTGCTTCGGGTTCTCGACGCCGTACCGGTCGCGGGTGATCTCGTCCCAGAGCGCGCCGAACGCACGCATCTTGGCGATCTCCTCGACGAAGCGCACCCCGGCGTTGACGAAGAAGGAGATCCGCTGGACCACGTCGCCCATCCGCTCGGCGGGCACCTGGCCGGAGTCGCGTACCTCGTCGAGCACGGCGACCGCGGTCGCCAGGGCGAAGCCGACCTCCTGCACCGGCGTCGCGCCGGCCTCCTGGAGGTGGTACGAGCAGATGTTGACCGGGTTCCACTTCGGCATCTCGCGCAGCGTGTACGCGATGATGTCGGCGGTCAGCCGCAGCGACGCCGCCGGCGGGAAGATGTACGTCCCCCGGGACAGGTACTCCTTGATGATGTCGTTCTGCGTGGTGCCGGCGCAGCGGGCCAGCTCGGCGCCCTGCTCGGCGGCGACCGTGCCGTAGAGGCCGAGCAGCCACATCGCCGGCGCGTTGATGGTCATCGAGGTGTTCATCTCGGCCAGCGGGATGCCGTCGAAGAGGGCCCGCATGTCGCCGAGGTGCGCCACCGGCACGCCCACCCGGCCCACCTCGCCGGCGGCCAGCTCGTGGTCCGGGTCGTAGCCGGTCTGGGTGGGCAGGTCGAAGGCGACCGAGAGCCCGGTCTGCCCCTTCGCCAGGTTGCGGCGGAAGAGCGCGTTGGTGGCCGTGGCGGAGGAGTGCCCGGCGTAGGTGCGCATCACCCAGGGCCGGTCGCGCTCGGGCAGCCGCCCCGAAGGAGCCTTCTCGTCCATGGCCGGAGTTTAAGTTACTGTTCAGTAAAACGGGCTGTGGAAAACCACACAGGTCCATGGAGCGGGCCGACGGGCACGAGCGGCGCGACATGGCCGACACCACCACACCCCGGGCCGCCGGCCGCCCCGCCGGAGTCGCACACTGGACGTCATGGATGACGAGCTCGCGATCTCCGTACGGGGACTGCGCAAGGCGTACGGCGACACAGTCGCGGTGGCGGGGGTGGACCTCGACGTCCACCGCGGCGAGGTGTTCGCCCTGCTCGGCCCGAACGGCGCAGGCAAGACCACGACGGTGGAGATCCTGGAGGGCTACCGGCGGCGCGACGCCGGCGAGGTACGCGTGCTGGGCGCCGACCCGGCCCACCCGGACCCGACCTGGCGCTCCCGGGTCGGCATCGTGCTCCAGTGCACCGGCGAGTTCGACGAGCTGACCGTCGCCGAGGTGGTCCGGCACTTCGCCGGCTTCTACCCCGACGCGGAGGACCCGGACAAGGTCGTCGAGCGGGTCGGGCTGGGCGCCAAGGCCAGGGCGCGCACGCACACCCTCTCCGGCGGGCAGAAGCGCCGCCTCGACGTGGCGCTGGGCATCGTCGGCCGCCCCGAGCTGCTCTTCCTCGACGAGCCCACCACGGGCTTCGACCCGGAGGCCCGGCGCGAGTTCTGGGAGCTGATCCGGGACCTCTCGGCCGCCGGCACCACCATCGTGCTCACCACCCATTACCTCGACGAGGCCGAGGCGCTGGCGGACCGGGTCGGTGTGATCGCCGCGGGCCGGGTGGTCGAGGTGGCCCCGCCGAACCGGCTGGGCAACCGGCAGGAGGCGCTGGCGACGGTCTCCTGGCGTACCCCGGACGGGACGCCGGAGACGGCGGAGACCGCGACGCCGACGGCGCTGGTGGCGGAGCTGGCCGCGCGCTTCGGCGGCGAGATCCCCGGCCTCACCGTGACCCGGCCGACCCTGGAAGACGTCTACCTGCGGATGATCGGACACTGATGACGACCACCACGAAGCCGGCCGCCCCGGTCGCCGCCGCCCCAGGTCGCCGGCCGGGCGGGGCCGCGCTCGCCCTGCGGCAGGGCCGGCTGGAGATCACCCAGTTCCTGCGCTCCCGGGAGTCCGTCGTCTTCACGATGGGCTTCCCGGTCATCATGATCCTGATCTTCGCGGCGATCTTCACCGACGAGATCGCCCCGGGCGTCAGCTACACGCAGTACTTCATCACCGGCATGATCGCGACCGGCCTCATGACGGTGAGCTTCCAGAACCTCGGCATCTGGATCCCGATCGAGCGGGACCGGGGCGTGCTCAAGCGCTACCGGGGCACCCCGATGCCGAAGTGGGTCTGGTTCGCCGGCAAGGTGCTCATGGTGGTGGCCATCGGCATCGCCGAGACCGCGCTGCTGCTCGCCGTGTCGGTGGCGCTGTTCGACCTGAAGCTGCCGGACACCGCCGCCAGGTGGGCCACCTTCGGCTGGGTCGCCGTCCTGGGCGTCACCGCCTGCACCCTGTGCGGCATCGCCATCTCCTCCCTGGCCCGCACCGCGCGCAGCGGCTCGGCGGTGGTCACCCCGGTCGCCCTGGTCCTCCAGTTCATCTCCGGGGTGTTCTTCGTCTTCACCAGCCTGCCGAGCTGGATGCAGCAGGTCGCCGCGCTCTTCCCGCTCAAGTGGATGTGCCAGGGGTTGCGCTCGGTCTTCCTGCCGGACAGCTTCGGCGGACAGGAACCGGGCGGCTCGTTCGAGCTGGGCCGCGTCGCCCTCGTCCTCGGCCTCTGGTGCGTGATCGGCCTGGTGCTCTGCCTGACCACCTTCCGCTGGACCACCAAGCGCGACGGCTGACGCCGGAAGCTGGGGCCCCTGCTGACGCCGCGGGTGGCACACTCGCCGGCATGGCTCACATGCTGACCCGGCGCACCTTGCTGGGCGCCGCTGCCGGGGTGGCCGGCGCCGCGGTGGTCGGCGGGCTCACCGTCCGGCAACTGGCCGAGCCCCGGCCCGGGCCGGCGCC
>NZ_MUYZ01000457.1:0-3585 GCF_003013775.1 Micromonospora sp. MH33 | reverse complement strand
GGCGGGGCCGCGCCGGCCAGGGTCAGCAGCGCGAGGCAGCCGGCCGCCACCACCCGGGCCACCCGGCCCGGGGGCCGGGCCGGCGCGGGAGCCGGCTCGTCGGCCTCCTCGCCGTGCCGCATCTCCCCCAGCTCGATCACCGGGCTCACGGCAGCCGCCACAACCCGAACCCGCCGTTCGTGTGGCGGCAGACGACCAGCTCCGCCCCCATCCGGCAGTCGCCGACTGCGCCGACCAGCACCTCGCGCACCTCGGGGCGGCTGCCGGCCGGGTCCAGCTCGACGAGGAGCAGGCGGCTGTTTCGTATCCGCCGGACGGCGAACAGCCGGCCGTCGAACTCGTCCTGCGGCACCACCTCCCAGACGCCGAGGTCGGCCACCAGCCGGCCGGTGGCCTCCTCGACCACCGCCAGGGCGGTTCCGGTGGCCGCGGCGTCGCCCGCGGCGACCAGGAGCCGGCCGCCGGCGGCCGCCAGCGTCCCCGCCCACCGGTCGTCGGTCCACCGCACCGCGCCGGTGGCGGGGTCGAGCGCCCACGTCCCGCCGGTCAGCCGGTTGGCGCAGAGCAGGCTGCCGCACCGCTCCGCGTAGCCGACCAGCGGGAGCGCGGCCGTCCAGCGCCGCTGGAGGGTGTCCAGGTCGTAGGCGGTGACGGTGCCGACGTCGTCCCCGATCACCAGCAGCATCCCGGCGGCGAGCAGGGTCCGCCGCCGGGTGGGCCAGTCGCCGCCGGCCAGGTCGCGGGCGACCAGCCTGGTGCCGCTGACCGCGTCGTACACGGCGGTCTCACCGGCGGCCGGGAGGTGGACCAGCCGCTCCACTCCCGAGGGACCGAAGCTGAGCTCGACGTTGTCCGGCGTGCCCGGGATCGACCAGAGGGTCCGCCCGTCGCTCACCGCCACCCGGCGGATCGCCTGCCGGCCCGACACCTCAGGCACCTGCATGAGCAGCGCCCCACCGGCCGGGAAGCCCACCCCGGGCTGGAGCCAGCTCACCCGGCCGGTGCGGGCGTCGAAGCCGAGCGTCTCCCACGCGGAGTCGCCGGCGGTCCGCCCGACGAGCAGGACGGTGCCGTCCTGCTCCCACACCGAGGTGGCCACGCCCGCCCCGGGCAGCAGGGTCCGCCACAGTGTCCGGGGTGGGCCGTCGCCGGCCCGGTACGCGACGAGCTGCCGGTCCACGCCGCGCTGCGGGTCGGGCGGCTGGACCACGTACACCCGGTCGCCGGAGACGAACGCGGCTGCCGCGGGGCCGCCGGCCAGGGTGCGCGCGGCGGGCCGCGCCGGCGGGGCCGCGGCGGCGAGCGTGACCAATGCCACCACCAGCACCACGGCGCTCCGGAACGGACGGCCGGCGGCCCGCGGACGACGCCCCGCCGGGCCCGGTGGGGCGTCGTCGCGCAGCTCACCCAGATCGATGACGGTCACGACCACCCCTTCCCGCGCCGCCGCCCCGGCGCTCCGGCCGCGACCGGTACGACGACGTGCCGCCTGTACGATGGCCCGTCGTGGCCGTGCCGGTGGTGGACCCCTCGCTGAACTCCTCGCCCGTCGAGGCCGAGCCCGTCGTGGCGGACCCGCCGCGCCGGCCCCGACGCCGGCCGGCCCGCGCCGACGTGCTGGCCATCGGAGCCTATGTGGTGCTCGGCGTTCTCGTCTGCCTCAACTACTGGGGGGACGTGCAGCACCGGGTCTCCTCGCACCTGCCGACCGACCACAGTTGGTTCGAGTGGCTCTTCGCGCACGGCGCGTACTCGGTGCGTCACCTGGAGAACCCGCTCTTCACCGCCCGGCAGAACGCGCCGGACGGGGTGAACATGATGGCGAACACCTCGCTGCTCGGGGTCACCCTGCCGCTGGCGCCGCTCACCCTGCTGCTCGGCCCGCAGGTGATGTACGCGCTCTACCTCGGCGCGGCACTCTCGGCGACCGCGGCCACCTCCTACTGGGTGCTGTCCCGGCGCCTGGTCCGCTCGCGCGGGGCGGCCTTCGTCGGCGGCGCGTTCCTCGGCTTCGCGCCCGGCATCGTGCACCACGCCAACGGGCAGCCGAACTTCGTCTCCAACTTCCTGCTCCCGCTGATCGTGGCGCGGGTGCTGCGGCTCGGCGAACCGGGCCGGTGGCGGCGCAACGGGATCGCGCTGGGCCTGCTGGTGGCGTACCAGATCTTCATCAACGAGGAGATGCTGCTGCTCACGGCGCTGGCCTGCCTGGTCGTCGTGGTGGCGTGGGTGGTGCAGCGGCCCCGCGCGGCGCGCGAGCGGGCCGGCACGTTCCTCGCCGCCGTCGGCCTGGGCGGCGGGGTGGCCCTGCTGTTGGCCGCGTACCCGATCTGGTTCCAGTTCAACGGGCCGCAGTCCTACCGGGGCCTGCAGGGCGGGGTCTTCCACAACTGGGGCGAGGACCTGATGGCCTTCGTCACCTTCGCCCGGGACACCGTGGCCGGCGACGAGGCGGTGGAGAAGACCATCGGGCTGACCGAGCAGAACACCTGGTTCGGCTGGCCGCTGGTGCTGGTCGCGCTGGTCGCGCTGGTGCTGCTGGTGCGCCGCTCGCTGCCGGCCCGGATCCTGGCCGTGCTCGTGGTGGTCTTCTCGGTCGCCGCGATCGGCCCGAAGGTGCGCTTCGGCGGGGTGGAGACCAGCATCGACGGCCCCTGGGCGTACGTGCCGGACGACCTGCCGCTGGTCGAGATGATGATGCCGACCCGGCTGAGCCTGGTGGTGGCCGCCGCGGTGGGCGTGCTGCTCGCGCTGGCCTGGGACGCCCTGTCGGGGCGCGGCCGCCCGCCGGTGCCCGCCCAGCGCACCGAATCGTCCTCCCCCGGGTCGCGCCGGCGCTGGCTGCGCCTCGTCGGGTACGCGGCCATCGTGGCCGCCCTGCTGCCGCTGCTCCCCCGCCCGCTGCCCGCGCAGCAGATCGACCCGCCGCCGCACTTCATCACGGCGGGCGGCTGGCGGCCGTACGTGCCGGACGGCCGGACCCTGGTGCCGGTGCCGATCCCGAGCAACGTGCACGGCCTGCCCACGCTGCGGTGGAGCGCGCTGACCCGGCAGGAGTTCCCCATCCCGGGCGGCTACTTCATCGGGCCCAACGAGGTGGGCGAGGGCGTCTTCGGCGCGCCGAACCGGCCGACCAGCACGCTGATCTACTCCACCATGGACGCGAACAAGGTTTCGCCGCTCACCGACGAGAACCGCCGCCAGGCCCTCGACGACCTGCGCTTCTGGAAGGCTTCGGTGGTGGTGCTCGGCGCGAACCCCCGCGAGGCGGTGCTGCGCGAGCTGATGACCCAGCTGCTCGGCGAGCCGCAGCGCGTCGACGACGTCTGGCTCTGGGACGTCCGCGACCGCGTCTGACCGGGGTCAGCCGACCAGGGGGCGGACGTCCCAGAGGTGGGCGCCGGGGACGTCGCGGCCGGGGCCGACCAGGGCGTCCACCGTGGCGCGGACCGGGTCGCCCGGCGTCGAGCCGGCCTGCACCAGCACCGCCGCCCGCCAGTGCCGCAGGTCGGCGACGGCCTGGCGGCGTTCCGCCTCGCCGATCGGCGGCACCTGGCCGGTCTCGGCGGCCCGGCGCAGCAGCCG
>NZ_MUYZ01000456.1:0-3593 GCF_003013775.1 Micromonospora sp. MH33 | reverse complement strand
GGGGTGGCCCGTCCCGCACCAGCAGCACGGCGCTCCCCACCCGCAGCCCGCGCCCGGCTGGCCGGCCGCGCCGCCGGCGTACCCCGGTGGGGTCGGGCCGGCGCAGCCGCCGCCGACGGCGAAGCGGATCCCGGAGGACCTGCCGTTCGTGGTCCGGCCGAGCCTGGGCAAGCGGGCGCTGACCCTCGGGTTGGTGACCCTGGTGATCGGCCTGGTGATCGCCTGCCCGATCGGCCTGGCCGCGTCGTCCGAGGACGGCGGCGTCGGCCTGCTCTTCATCATCCCGGTGGTGATGATCTTCTTCGCCGTGCCGGTCGGCCTCCAGCTCTGGCTGGTCTCCTCCGGCGGCCCGGTGCTCGCGGTCGGGCCCGCCGGGCTGTGGATCAAGACGCGGCCGACCCGGGGGCAGGCGATCTGGCTGCCGTGGGAGGCGATCGACCGGATCTACCTGCGGCGGTGGGCGCTGGAGAAGATGCTCTGCGTCAAGCCGCGCGACCCGCGGGTCGGCAGCGGGCTGGGCGCGTTCACCGCGCTCGACTCCGGGATGCAGCAGGCTTTCTTCGGCACCGGCTTCACCGCCACGGTCAACCACGCCGACCGGGGCGAGGACGAGATCATGCGAGCCGTGGTCGGATACGCGGCCGGTCGCTGCCGGGTGGGCTGAGCCCGGCGCGGCACAGATGGCTGTGCATTACCGCACACCGTGCACCCGCTCGGTTGCCGCCGGTTCCCATCTCGTTAGGCTGCGGCAAATGACCTGTCTCATCTGATGACAGGCGTCAAACTGATTTTCCAACGCTGGTGGCGGCGCGACGGCGCGCCGCGGAGACGGGACGGGACGCGCAATCGTGGACCTGTACGAGTACCAGGGGCGGGACCTGTTCGAGCGGCACGGCTTGCCCGTGCTCGCCGGCGGCGTCGCCACTACCCCGGAGGAGGCCCGCGCGATCGCCGAGCGCCTCGGCGGCCGGGTGGTCGTCAAGGCGCAGGTGAAGGTCGGCGGCCGCGGCAAGGCCGGCGGCGTGAAGCTGGCCGAGGGCGCGGAGGAGACGGTGGCCCGCGCCACCGACATCCTCGGCATGGACATCAAGGGTCACACGGTCCACAAGGTCATGATCACCGTGACCGCGGACGTGGCCGAGGAGTACTACTTCTCGTACCTGCTCGACCGGGCGAACCGCACCTTCCTCTGCATCGCCAGCGTGGCCGGCGGCATGGACATCGAGCAGGTCGCCGCCGAGACTCCCGAGAAGGTCGTCAAGGCCCCGATCGACGCGAACACCGGCGTGGACGAGGCCAAGGCGCGCGAGATCGTGAGCGCGGCCGGCTTCCCGGCCGAGGTCGCCGACCAGGTGGTCGAGGTCGCGGTCAAGCTGTGGCAGGCGTTCGTCGCCGAGGACGCCACGCTGGTCGAGGTGAACCCGCTGGCCACGACCAAGGACGGCAAGCTGCTGCTGCTGGACGCCAAGGTCACCCTCGACGAGAACGCCGCGTTCCGGCACCCGGATCACGAGGCCCTGGTCGACCAGGCGTCGGTGGACCCGCTGGAGCAGGCCGCCAAGGAGAAGGACCTCAACTACGTCAAGCTCGACGGCGAGGTCGGCATCATCGGCAACGGCGCGGGCCTGGTCATGTCCACCCTCGACGTGGTCGCGTACGCCGGTGAGCGGCACGGCGGCGTGAAGCCGGCCAACTTCCTCGACATCGGCGGCGGTGCGAGCGCCGAGGTGATGGCGAACGGCCTGGAGATTGTGCTCTCCGACCCGTCGGTGAAGAGCGTCTTCGTCAACGTCTTCGGCGGCATCACCGCCTGCGACGCGGTCGCCAACGGCATCGTGCAGGCGCTGGCGCTGCTCGAGCAGCGCGGCGAGAAGGCCACCAAGCCGCTCGTCGTCCGCCTCGACGGCAACAACGCCGAGGCCGGTCGGGCGATCCTCGACGGCGCGAACAACCCGCTGATCCAGCGGGTCGACACCATGGACGGCGCGGCCGAGCGGGCCGCCGAGCTGGCAGCTGCGGGGGTCTGACAATGGCTATCTGGCTGACCAAGGACTCCAAGGTCATCGTGCAGGGGATGACCGGTTCCGAGGGTTCCAAGCACACCCGGCGGATGCTCGCTGCCGGCACCAACGTCGTCGGCGGCGTCAACCCGCGCAAGGCGGGCCAGAAGGTCGACTTCGACGGCGCCGAGCTGCCGGTCTTCGCGTCCGTCGCGGACGCCATGAAGGAGACCGGGGCGGATGTCACGGTCATCTTCGTGCCGCCGCAGTTCACCAAGGCCGCGGTGGTCGAGGCGATCGACGCCGGCATCGACCTGGCCGTGGTGATCACCGAGGGCGTGCCGGTGCACGACACCGCCGCGTTCTGGGCGTACAACGTGACCAAGGGTGAGCGGACCCGGATCATCGGCCCGAACTGCCCGGGCATCGCCTCGCCGGGCGCCTCCAACGCCGGCATCATCCCGGCCGACATCACCGGCTCCGGCCGCATCGGCCTGGTCAGCAAGAGCGGCACGCTGACCTACCAGATGATGTACGAGCTGCGCGACATCGGCTTCTCCACCTGTGTCGGCATCGGCGGTGACCCGATCATCGGCACCACCCACATCGACGCTCTGGCCGCCTTCGAGGCGGACCCGGAGACCGACGCGATCGTCATGATCGGTGAGATCGGCGGCGACGCCGAGGAGCGGGCGGCCGAGTTCATCAAGGCCAACGTCACCAAGCCGGTGGTCGGCTACATTGCCGGCTTCACCGCCCCGCCTGGCAAGACCATGGGCCACGCCGGCGCGATCATCTCCGGCTCGGCGGGCACCGCCGACGCCAAGAAGGCCGCGCTGGAGGCGGTCGGCGTGAAGGTCGGCAAGACCCCGACCGAGACCGCCAAGCTGATGCGGGAGATCATGTCCGGCCGCTGAGCGGTCCCGTGACGTGCCGAGGGGGTCGACCGGATCCGGTCGGCCCCCTCATTCCTCCTACCGGTACCAGTAGGGGGTGTAGTAGTGGCCCCGGGCCCGGATGATGGCGCTGGCGATGATGTTGATGACGCCGAACGCGATGGCCAGCCAGCCGAGCAGCGGGGACTTGCCGAAGCGCTTCGCGTCCCGGATCGACAGGTAGCCGAAGACGATGCCGAGGATGCCGCAGCAGAGCAGGCCGGTGATGATCCCCAGGATGCCCCAGAGGGTGGTCCGGTCCCGGCCGGCGGCCGGTGGCGGCGGGGGCGGCGGATACGGAGCGTTCACGGCTTCCTCCGAGCGGTCGGTGCCGCGACAGGAAAGGTCGCGTCCTGGGCCGAGGCTAAACCGGATCGGGGCCCCCGAGCCGGTGGATCAGGGAACTCGCCGCCGTCCCGCGGCGGTATCGGACTGCCGTCGCCCGCGCGGCATGCCAGAGTAGAGCCTGATGTCACGCGTCACCCCTGACCAGCCCCGCCGCCCCGCCGCCGAGCCCCGCTGCCCGTAGCCGCCGGGGTGGCGGCCCTCTGGGCCGCCGTGACGTCCTGGCTGCCGGTCACCCTTGTGCTCGGCCTGGCCCAGCTCAGCGAGGACGCCGGCTCGCTGTCCGGCGCGCTCCGCGCCGGCCTGGTCGGCT
>NZ_MUYZ01000455.1:0-3616 GCF_003013775.1 Micromonospora sp. MH33 | reverse complement strand
GCGTCGGCCGGGCGTCCGGCGAGGACCGGGGCTGGCCGGCGCGGGAGAACGGCGACCGCGGCTGGGCCGGGGAGCCGGCGGCCGACCGGGCCTGGCGGTCGGGCCCGGACGGGCCGGCCGACGACCGGTCCTGGCCGGCGGGGTCCGGCAGCCGCGGGGAGGCGGACTGGACCGCGGAACGCGACGAGTCCGTCCGCACCGGGCAGGGCGCGTGGGCCGGCCAGGATGACCGGACCGACCGGGGCGCTTGGTCGGGTCAGGGTGATCGGAGCGGGTACGGCGAGCGGACCGCCGAGGGCTGGGCGGGAACGGGCGCCCGTGCCTGGGCGCCGGGCGAGCGGTCCGGTCGCGCGGTGGACGACGAACCGGACGGGGACTACTGGTCGGAGCTGCGCACCGGCAACCGGTGGGCCGCGGTCCGCGACGACGAGCGCGGCCGGGAGATCCGGGTCGGGGAGCGGCGGGCCGCGGTGCACGCCGACGGCGGCGGCACCGAGTACCGGGTCGAGGACCGGTGGGCGTCCGTCCGGGGCCAGGCCGGCCACGGCGAGGCGGACTCCGGCTGGGCGCAGGAGAGCCGGCCGGCGCTGCCGGCCGGCGGGGTGCCGGTGCCCGACGAGTGGCGGCCCCCGACGCAGCGCAGCGGCCAGCCCGAGTGGCGTCAGGTCGAGCCCGAGCCGGCCCGCTACGGCTACCCGCCGCGCGACGACGCACCCCGGGCCGGCGGTGCCCGCGCCACCGAACGCCGGCGCTGAGCGGGCTGCGCTACTTGTCGATGTCGCCGACGACGAAGAACATCGAGCCGAGGATGGCGATCAGGTCCGGCACGAGGCAGCCCGGGAGCAGGGTCGCCAGCGCCTGCACGTTCGCGTACGAGGCGGTGCGCAGCTTGAGTCGCCACGGGGTCTTCTCGCCGCGGGACACCAGGTAGTAGCCGTTGATGCCGAGCGGGTTCTCGGTCCAGGCGTAGGTGTGCCCCTCGGGCGCCTTGACCACCTTGGGCAGCCGGGTGTTCACCGGCCCGGTGAGCCGGTCCACCCGGTCCAGGCACTGCTCGGCGAGGTCGAGGGAGGCGTACACCTGGTCGAGCAGCACCTCGAAACGGGCGTGGCAGTCCCCGGTGGTCCTGGTGACCACCGGCACGTCGAGCTGGTCGTACGCCAGGTAGGGCTCGTCCCGGCGCAGGTCCAGGTCCAGGCCGGAGGCCCGGGCCACGGGCCCGGAGGCGCCGAAGGCGGCGGCGTCGGCGGCCGACAGCACGCCGACCCCGACGGTGCGGGCCAGGAAGATCTCGTTGCGCCGGATCAGGTTGTCCAGGTCGGGCACCCGGCGGCGGACCTCGCCGATCGCGGCCCGGGCCCGTGCGGTCCAGCCGGCCGGCACCTCCTCCTTGAGCCCGCCCACCCGGTTGAACATGTAGTGGATCCGGCCGCCGGAGACCTCCTCCATGACCGCCTGGATGGTCTCCCGCTCGCGGAACGCGTAGAACATCGGCGTGATCGCGCCGATCTCCAGCGGGTAGGAGCCGAGGAACATCAGGTGGTTGAGCACCCGGTTCAGCTCGGCGAGTGCCATCCGCAGCCAGACCGCGCGCTCCGGCACCTCCATGCCCATGAGCCGTTCCACGGCGAGCACCACGCCCAGCTCGTTGGAGAAGGCGGAGAGCCAGTCGTGCCGGTTGGCCAGCACGATGATCTGCCGGTAGTCGCGGACCTCGAAGAGCTTCTCCGCGCCCCGGTGCATGTAGCCGACGATCGGCTCGGCGGAGACCACCCGCTCGCCGTCGAGCACCAGCTTCAGCCGGAGCACGCCGTGCGTCGACGGGTGCTGCGGCCCGATGTTGAGCACCATGTCGGTGCCGAGCTGCTCCCCGCCGGCCCCGGTGCCGACGGTCAGTTCGCGGAGGTCGCCGGCGTCGGTGGTCATGTCCGTCATCGTGCCATGAGCGGATCGAGGGCGACGCCGACCGGTTGCAGCAGCCACCAGTGCCCGCCGAGGCCCGCCGGGTCGGTCAGCTCGGCCACCGCCGACGCGGCGGCGAGGGCCCGCAGGTAGCCGGCCGGGTCCCGGGAGGCCAGGCTCAGCGGCGGTCGCCCGCCGTCGGCCCCGAGCGCCCGCAGCCCCTCCCGCTGCGAAACCAGGGTGTACGCACACCGCGCGACCCGCTCACCGGCGGAGGCGACCGAGTCCATGGCCACGTGCGCCGTCACGTCACACGACCCGTCCGGCACCGGCGGCACCTGCCGCCCACCCCGGTACCCGGTCAGGCTCCCGTCGATCGGCCGGTCGTCCCGCAGGTGCCCGTAGTCCACGGTCAGGGCGAGCCCTCGGTCGAGGTGCGCCACCGCGGCAGCCCAGGCTTCGTCGCGGGTCCTTCCGATCTCGGCCCTTGCTCCGGTGGGGGGTTTTGGGCGGCCCGACCGGCTCCGGGCGGTCAGGCTTGATCCCTCCGCCGGCCGGGCCGCCCGGAACCCCTCGGTGGTCGCCCCGGTCCCGTCGCCCGCGGCAGAGGACCACCACCGGTCCAGCCAGTCGGCATCCTCGGCGCACACCGGGTCGCCCGTCGACTCCTCACCCGTAGCCGGGTCCACCACCAGGTAGTGCCAGCCGCCGGGGCTGTACGCCGCGAGGTCCAACGGAACGTTGTCCAGCCACTCGGTGGCCACCAGCAGACCCGTGACGCCGTCAGGGATCTCCTCCACCCATTCGATCTCCACCGGCAGGTCGTCCGGCCGGGGTGCCCTTTCGACCGCCACGAGGCGTACCCGCTCGGCCAGCGCAACCGGCGCGGTGGACAAGGACCCGGCGGAGGCCGGCCCGAAGGGCGACGTGCGGGCGGCGGCCGTGGTGGTCAGGGTTTCGGGTGAGCCCGCCCGCGGAGGGATCAAGCCTGACCGCCCGGAGCGGGTGGGCTCCCCCGAAACCCCCACGGCGACCGACAGCGACCGCAACAGCTCCCCCCGACCAGCACCCACGTCCACGACGTCGAACCGCGAGGGATGGCCGAGCGCAGTGTCGACCGCGAGCAGGAGGCGGGACAGGCAGGTCGAGAACACCGGAGACGCGTGCACGCTGGTGCGGAAGTGGGCGGCCGGTCCCGGGCCGGAGACGAAGAAGCCGCCCGGCCCGTAGAGGGCAGCCGACATCGCCTCGCGCCAGCGGAGCGCACGTTCAGGGGGCGTCACCGTGCCGACCCTACGGTGGGCGGACGGCCGGCGCCTCCGCGACGGCGGCCGACGTACCAGAAGGGGCGGTTCGGCGCCGCCGGAGCGGCCCCTTCGCGCCGTCGGTGAAGGTTTTCACACATCCTTGTTTCGGCTCCGTGGCCCCGGCGCATACTTGCGATCGACCGGTACCCCCTCCGAGGACTGGATCGATTGCCATGAGCGCACCGCTGCGTTCGCGTCCGGCCGCCCCATACCGGGCCGCCGACGCCCCGCTCGTCTTCCCGCGCACCCTCACGGTCGGCGTGATCGGCGCCGGCCGGGTCGGCACCGTACTCGGCGCGGCCCTCGCGGCCGCCGGCCACCGGGTGGTCGCCGCCGCCGGCGCCTCCGGTGCGGCCAAGGCCCGGATGGCGCTACTGCTGCCGCAGACCCCGACCCGCTCCGCGGCC
>NZ_MUYZ01000454.1:0-3643 GCF_003013775.1 Micromonospora sp. MH33 | reverse complement strand
GGTCGCCGTGCCGGGGGGACGAGGCACCCCAGCCGGTGGTGAGGTCGACGCGGGGCCAGGCGCCGGGCGCCGGTGCGCCCCGGGCCCAGCCGGTCGCCGGGGGCGCCCACCCGCTGCCGGCGCGGGCCAGGTCGTCCTGCTGACCCGTGCCGTCGCCGTGCTCTCCCGGGGTGGCGGCTCCGGGTTGCCCTGATTCACTCACCGCGCGCTCCTTGGTCGCCCCCGCTGAGGCTACCGTGTGGTGACAGTGGCGATAAGTTACAGCGGCGGGCCAATTCCGCGCCGGGTTCACGGACCCGGACCGGTTCGGGTGATAAGTGCCGGCTCGTACAGAGAAACTCGGAGGTTCCCATGACCGCTGTGGGGAACGGTGCGCAGACCGCCGGCCGGCCCACCCGCCTGCCCCGCTCGGCGCGGCGCAAGCAGCTGCTCGCGGCCGCCCAGGAGGTGTTCGTCGCGCAGGGCTACCACGCCGCCGCGATGGACGACATCGCCGAGCGGGCGGGAGTCTCCAAGCCCGTGCTCTACCAGCACTTCCCCGGCAAGATGGAGCTCTACCTGGCGCTGCTGGACACGCACTGCGACGCCATCGTGGCGAAGGTGCACGACGCGATGCGCGGCACCCAGGACAACAAGGAGCGGGTCGGCGCCTCGGTGCGCGCGTACTTCGACTTCGTCGACCACGAGAGCGAGGCGTTCCGGCTGGTCTTCGAGTCGGACCTGCGCAACGACCCGGCCGTCCGGCAGCGGGTGGAGCGGGTGGAGCAGGGCTGCATCGCCGCGATCACCGACACCATCATCTCGGACACCGGCGTGAGCCGGGCGCACGCCGAGCTGCTCGCCTCCGGCCTGGTCGGTGCGGCCGAGACGGCCGCCCAGTTCTGGCTGGCCGGCGGCCGTCAGGTGCCCAAGGCGGAGGCCGAGGCGCTGGTCGCGGCCCTGTCCTGGCGGGGCATCGCCAGCTTCCCCCTGCAAGGTGAGTCAGCCTGAACATCGGGCCGCCGGATCGGATAGCCTTCCCACGGTGGCTTTTTCGCCCCAGTTGAGGAGGCACAGTGGAGGTCAAGATCGGCGTGCAGTACGCGCCGCGGGAGCTGGTCCTGGAGAGCGCGCAGTCGCCGGCCGAGATCGAGCAGATCGTGACCGACGCCGTCGCCAAGGGTGAGGGCGCCCTCTCCCTGACCGACGAGAAGGGCCGGCGGGTCATCGTGCCGGTCACGAAGGTCGCCTACGTCGAGATCGCGGAGGCCTCGCCCCGCGCGGTCGGGTTCACCGTCCGCTGATACCCGCCGGCCCGCCGTGGCGGGGAGGCCCGTCACGGCGGCGCCGGGCGTCAGTTGTTCAGCCCCGCGGCGGTCATCCGCGCGGTGTGCGCGTCGGTCAGCCGGCGGAACAGCGCCGGCACGTCCACACCCTCCCGGGAGATCAGCGCGGTGAGGCCGCCCCGGTCGGCGGCGGCGACCCGGCCGGCCTGGGAGAGCGCCTCGCCGACCAGCCGCCGGGCCCACATGGAGAGCCGGTTGGCCACCCGCGGGTCGGCCTCGATGGCGGCCCGGATCTCGGTGGCGGCGAACTCGACGTATCGGGAGTCGTGCAGCACGTCGAGGATCAAACGCCGGTCCGGCCCGTCGAGGCCGCCGGCGATCCCGCGCAGGAAGTCGTCGCTGATGGCGTCGCCCACGTACGCCTTGGTCACCGCCTCCAGCCAGTCCTTCGGCTCGGTGGAGTCGTGGTACGCCCGCAACGCCTCGACGTAGGGGGCCATGGCCTCGTCGGGGGTCACGCCGAGCGCGGTGATCCGGTCGGCGATCCCGCGGTAGTGCGCGATCTCGGCGGCGGCCATCTCGCTCAGCGCGGCCCGTCGGCGCAGGTCGGGGGCAAGCCGGGCGTCGGCGGCCAGCCGGTCGAAGGCGAGCAGTTCGCCGTACGCCACGAGGCCGAGCAGGTCGACCAGGGCGGGGTCGGGGGCGGGCACGAGCGCAGGCTACCTCCCGGGCGCCAGACCGCCGGACGTGACCCAGGTCACACGGGGTCACCCCCGGGCGCGGTGCGGCGATCGGAATCAGGACGGCCCCGGCGCCGTTCAGCTAAGATGACACAGTTGCCGTGGGCACCGATTCGTTCAGCTGAGCTGATCAGCATCGTCCCCGGCGCGCGTGCGGCCCGGTCCGGCTCGGCGAACACCGCCCCCGACCGTGTGGCCCGCGCCATACCGTTCGCGCCCTGAGGACATGACGGGGCGCACCACGAGAGGGCACCCCCAAATCCAGATGAGCGAGCAGATTCAAGGCCAGGAACTGGCCCCCACCGCTCCGGTCCGTCCGGAAGCTCCCACGTTCGCCGAGCTCGGCGCCCGCCAGGAGACCGTCGAGGCGCTGGCCGCCGCCGGCATCACCCGCGCCTTCGCCATCCAGGAGTACGCGCTGCCGATCGGGCTGCGCGGCGTCGACCTGATCGGCCAGGCGCCGACCGGCACCGGCAAGACCCTCGGCTTCGGCATCCCGCTGCTGGAGCGCGTCTTCGCCCCCGCCGAGGGCAGCGACGGCGTGCCGCAGGCGCTGGTCGTCGTCCCCACCCGCGAGCTGGGCCTCCAGGTCGCCAAGGACCTCGACGCCGCGGGGCGCACCCGGGGCGTCCGGGTGCTGCCGATCTACGGCGGCGTCGCGTACGAGCCGCAGATCGACGCGCTGCGCAAGGGTGTCGAGATCCTGGTCGGCACCCCGGGCCGGCTGCTGGACCTGGCCAAGCAGAAGCACCTCCGGCTCGACCGGGTGCACGCGCTGGTGCTCGACGAGGCCGACCGGATGCTCGACCTGGGCTTCCTGGACGACGTCGAGAAGATCCTGGCCATGCTGCCGGAGGACCGGCAGACCATGCTCTTCTCGGCCACCATGCCGGACCCGATCGTCGCGCTGTCCCGGCGCTTCCTGCGCCGGCCGGTGACCATCCACGCCGGGCACACCGCCGAGACCGGCCCGTCGCCGCAGACCCAGCAGCTGGTCTACCGCACCCACTCGATGAACAAGGTCGAGATCGTGGCGCGCATCCTCCAGGCGGAGGGTCGCGGGCTCACCATGATCTTCACCCGGACCAAGCGGGCCGCCGACCGGGTGGCCGAGGACCTCGACTTCCGCGGTTTCGCGGTCGCCGCCGTCCACGGCGACCTGGGCCAGGGTGCGCGGGAGCGGGCGCTGCGGGCGTTCCGGGCCGGCAAGATCGACATCCTGGTCGCCACCGACGTGGCGGCCCGCGGGCTCGACGTCACCGGCGTCACCCACGTCATCAACTACGACTGCCCCGAGGACCAGGACACCTACACCCACCGGATCGGCCGCACCGGCCGGGCCGGCGCGTCCGGTGTCGCGGTGACCTTCGTCGACTGGGACGACATGCCCCGCTGGCGGATCATCGACAAGACCCTGGGGCTCGACATGCCCGAGCCGCCGGAGACCTACCACACCTCCCCGCACCTCTACACCGACCTGGACATCTCCCGGGACATCAGCGGCACCCTGCCGACCGCCGAGCGCACCCGCGCCGGCCTGTCGGCCGAGGTCGAGGAGGACCTGGGCGGTGGCCGCTCGCGGCGCGGCGAGCGCGGCGCGCGGCGCGGTGAGGGTCGGGGCGAGGGCCGGGGCGAGGG
>NZ_MUYZ01000453.1:0-3652 GCF_003013775.1 Micromonospora sp. MH33 | reverse complement strand
TCGTGCGCCGGGCGAGCCGCCGCCCCCGGGCCGGCGCGGGAGGTCCGGTCGCCGAGCCGGACCGCGCGCTGCCCGCCCGCCTCGCCGACCAGGGCGGCCAGCACCGGTCCGAGCTGGTCGGCTTCGGGCACCCACCGGGTCAGGCCGGCCCGGGCCAGGACCGAGGCGTTGGCCCGCCCGTGCCCCGGGA
Source organism: Micromonospora sp. MH33 (assembly GCF_003013775.1). Taxonomy (NCBI): domain Bacteria; kingdom Bacillati; phylum Actinomycetota; class Actinomycetes; order Micromonosporales; family Micromonosporaceae; genus Micromonospora; species Micromonospora sp. MH33. Next base: position 3,462 of record NZ_MUYZ01000453.1, on the reverse strand, counting down.
TCGGGCGGTACGTCACCACCGGCACCCCGCAGGCCAACGCCTCCTGGCAGGTCAGCCCGCCGGCATTCTCCACCACGACGTCCACCGCGCGCATCAGCGTCGGCATGTCGTCCACCCAGCCGAAGACGTGCTCGTCGCCGGCGCTCAGCCGCTGGTACAGCTCCTCGTTCCGGCCGCACACCACCACCGGCCGTACGCAGCCGGTGGCACGCACCTCTGCCACCGTGGCCTCCACGTCCCCGGCGCCCCAGGCCCCCGCCACGATCAGCGCCAACCGGTCGTCCGGCGGTAGACCGAGGCGCTGCCGGGCGTGCCGGCGGTCGATCGCCGCCGAGGTGGCGAAGTCCCGGGCCACCAGCGGCTGGACCACCGTGACGTCGACGCCGTCGGCCGCCCTGGCCGGTTGTACCTCGGCGTGCCGGACCGCGCAGTAGACGTCCACCCCCGGGGAGAGCCAGGTGGGATGCACGACGAAGTCGGTCACGTACGTGATGACCGGGACGACCAGCCGCCCCTGCTGGCGCAGCGGCCCGAGGAGCTGGTTGGCGAACGGATAGGTCGTCACCACCGCCCGGGTGTCCGGCGGAATGGCCCGACGCATCCGTCGACGGACCGGTCGGAGCAGCGACCGGAGCACCGAAACGGACACCCGCGACCGGCTGGTCAACGCGAAGAGGATGTCGTAGCCCCACGGCAGCCAGCGCAGGATGCCCCGGTAGGCCTCCTTGAACGCCCAGTGCACCGGGCGCGGCAGCACCTCCAGCAGGTTCAGCCGGTCCACCACGAAGCCCCGGCCGCGCAGCCGCCGCGTCAGCTCGGCGGCGGCCGTGTCGTGGCCGGCGCCGACGTCCGCGGAGACCACCACGATCCGTCCGGGGCGCTCCATGTCGCGGCGCATACCCACGGTCACGGCTTCCACGCCCTGCCGTTCAGACGGCGCGACGGCGGACCAGCAGGCGCAGCGCCACGTACCCGGGCAGCACCGGCAGCCAGAAGGTGGCGAGCCGGTAGATCAGCACCCCGGCCACCGCGGTGTCCACCGGGATGCCGTATAGCAGCAGGCCGGAAACCAGGGCCGCCTCGGTGGCGCCCAGCCCGCCCGGGGTCGGCGCGGCGGACGACACCCCCTCCCCCACCAGGCATACCAGCACCACCGGCGCGATCAGCGCCGGGTCGGTCGGCAGGCCGACGGCGAGCAGCGCCAGGTACAGCGCGGCCCCGTAGGCGATGGTGAGCGCCACGCTCACGCTCAGCAACGACACGATCCGGCCACCACTGGCCAGCGCGTGCAGGGCGTCGGTGGCCTGTCGCCGGGCCGCGCGGATCCAGGTCCGCCAACGGGGTACGGCCAGGGCCACGGCGACCACCAGCAGCACGCCGAGCACGATCAGCAGCACCGTCAGGCCCCGCCCGGTGGCGGCGTTCATCAGGTGCCGACGGGTGCCCCGGGCGAACGGCAGCAGGACCGGCAGCAGGAGCAGGACGCCGAGCACGCCGGCGACCCGGTCCACGGCGACCGCGGTCGCCGCCGCCGGTACGGGCAGACCCTGCTGGCGCAGGTAGCGGATGCTCAGCGCGGCGCCGCCGAGCGCGCCCGGCGCGAGCCGGTTGACGAACGAGGCGGCCACCTGGACCGCGATCGTCCGGCCGAGCGGCACCCGCCCGGCGGCGGCGAGCCGCAGCGCCATCGCGCTCAGCAGGTAGGTGGCGGCCGAGGCGAGCAGCGCCCCGGTCACCGCGAGGGGAGCGGCGTGGACCACCGCGTGCAGCGCGGCGCGCACCTGGCCGACCTGCGGCAGCAGGAAGTGCACCAGCAGGCCGAGCATGACGAGCAGGAACACGTCCCGGCGGGTGATCCGGACGACCCGGGCGAGGCGGTCGGGGCGGCCGGGGCAGCGGCGGGCGATCTCGTCGTGCAGGTCGTCGAGCAGGCCGGGCCGGCGGTCGGCGAGAGCCCGGCCGGCGCGGGACAGCAGCGCCGGCTGGAGCCACGGCAGGCTGTCCGCCACCGCACCGGCGCCGAGCTGCCCGACGGCGGCCGCCACGGCCGGCCGCACGCCGGCCAGCGCCGCCAGCGTGACCAGGAGTTCCACCAGGTCGCGGGCCTGCTGGTCGGCGGAGGCCTCGTCGGTGCCGAAGCCGAGGTCGACCAGCCAGGCGGTGGAGTCCGCGACCAGCACGTTGGCCGCCCGCAGGTCCCGGTGGGCCAGGCCGGCCCGGTGCAGGCGGGCCACCTGCCGGCAGACGTCGTCGAGCAGGTCCGGGCCGAGTTCGGCCGGGTCCAGCGCGTCGAGCGGCCGGCCCGGCACGAACTCCTGCACCAGCAGCGCGTCCCCGGCCGGGTCGGTGGCGGTGGCGACCAGGCGCGGCGTCCGTACCCCGGCCCGCTCCGCGCGCAGCAGGAGGTACGCCTCGTGCTCGCTCTTCTGCTTCGCGGTCGCGTACGGCGGTTCGTCGACGATGCCGCGGTAGCGCAGCCGGCGGTAGAGCTTGTAGAGCCAGTCGGCGTCCCGCTGGCTGCCCCCGGTGACCTTGACGAAGAGGCACCGGCCGTCCTCGGTGGTGACCCGCAACGGTCGGGAGCCCCGGGCGTCGCCCCGGACCGGGGTCAACTCGACCGCCTCGATGCCGCGGCCGAGGAGCACCTGCCGCAGCCGCCCCACCGTGCCGCCCGGCCCCACGTCACCGACGATCATCCGGGTGAGGCTCGCCATGAACCAGCCGAGCAGGAACCCGCCCAATACGTCGACCGGCAGGTGGGCGCCCACGTAGACCCGGGCCGTCCCGACGGCGGCCACCGCGAGCCAGGCGAGCGGCCGGACCCGCCGGGGCAGCACCGGGGCGAGGACCGACACGAGTGCGGTCGCCACCGCCATGTGCCCGGACGGGTAGCCGTAGCGCCCGGCGACGGTCTCGTGCAGCCGGATGTCGGCCAGGAAGGCGGCCGGCCGGGCCCGGCCCACCACGAGCTTGGCCAGCACGGCCGCCCAGTAGGCCAGGTTTCCGGCGAGCAGCAGGTCGCGGGCGAGCCGCCACTGCCGGGCCGCCGCCGCGACCGCCGTCGCGACCAGGATCGCCGGGTACGCGCCGAGCTGCATGACCGGCACCAGCACCGGGCCGACCGGGCCGGGGATCTGGTTGACAAGCGTGAACAGGTCCCGCTCCCAGCGGCCGGGCGGCCGGTGCCGCGCCCAGGAGCTGACCAGCGCGAACAGTCCCCCGGACAGGACCAGGCCGAGGATCAGCGCCGGTGACGGACGGTGGGTCCGGGGCATCGCCGGCGTCAGCGGATGGCGGGCGGGCGACCGGCGGCCGGGCGCGCGGCCGGGTCCGTCGTCCTGACGGCTGCCCCGGTGTCGCACATGGGACGACCATATGGTCGCCCGCGGCCGGAGCGGGCGGCAACGCCGCGATCCGCCCCGTCGGGCGGACCCGGTCGCGGGTCAGGCGCGGCGGCGGCGG
>NZ_MUYZ01000452.1:0-3654 GCF_003013775.1 Micromonospora sp. MH33 | reverse complement strand
GGGCAGGCCGTCGCCGTCCGCCGGCGTCTCCACCGCCGAGGTACGACCGGCAGGCAGCGGCAGCACCGCCGACTCGGGCCGGTCCCGGCCGGGCCGGGCGGCCCGCGTCCGGGGGACCGTGGCCAGCCGGGTCACCTTGGCCATCCGCCGGTCGTCGAGCCCGGTGGGTCCGTCCGGGGCGGTCGTGCCGAGGGCCGGCTCGTCGGTGATCAGGTCGGGCGGGACGAACACCACAGCGGTGATCCCCCCGGGGACGGCCGGCCGCAGCTCGACCCGGACGCCGTGCCGGGCGGCCAGCCGGGCGACCACGAAGTGGCCCAGCCGGGCGCTGTCGGTCGGGTCGAACTCCGGGGCGCGGGAGAGCTTGCGGTTCGCCTCGGCCAGGGCCGGCGGCGACATGCCGAGCCCCCGGTCGGTGATCTCGATGGTGTAGCCGCCCGGCACGGTCCGGCCGGTGACGTCCACCCGGGTGCCGGGCGGGGAGAAGACGGTGGCGTTCTCGATCAGCTCGGCGAGCAGGTGGATCACGTCGCCGACCGCGCGGCCGAGCACCCCGGCCGGCTGCACCTCGCCCACGTCGACCCGGTCGTAGGACTCGACCTCGGAGATCGCGCCGCGCATTACGTCGACCGCGGCGACCGGGTTGCGCCAGCCCCGCCCGGGGGCCGCGCCGGCCAGGATGACCAGGTCCTCAGCGTGCCGCCGGAGCCGGGTGGCGAGGTGGTCGACCTGGAACAGCCCGGCCAGCTCGTCCGGGTCCTCGGTCCGCCGCTCCAGCCGGTCCAGCAGCGCCAGCTGCCGGTGCACCAGGCCCTGGCTGCGCCGGGCGATGTTGAGGAACACCTCGTTGAGGCCGCGGCGCAGGGTGACCTCGTCGACGGCGGCCTGGACGGCGGTCCGGCGCACCTCGTTGAAGGCCCGGCCCACCTGGCCGATCTCGTCGCCGCCGTGGTCCAGCTCGGGCGCCTCGCGGGCGACGTCGACCTCCTCGCCGCGACGCAGCCGGGCCACCACGTCCGGCAGCCGGTGCTCGGCCATCTCCAGCGCGGCGGTGCGGACCCCGGTGAGCCGCCGGTCCAGCGACCGGCCGACCCGCAGCGCCACCAGTACGCAGACCACGATGGCGAGCAGGCCGAGCACCCCGGCGGCGGCGAGCCGGAGCAGGATGCGGACCGCCATCGGCACGGACCGCTCGGTGAGGGTGTCGGCGCCACGCAGCTCGAAGTCCCGCAGGCCCTGCGAGACCGCGGCGTAGCTGGCCTCCCAGGTCCGTACGTCGAGCCCGGCCGGCAGGTCGCGGGCGCGGACCAGGGTGTCCTGGAGGGCGCGCAGCCGGACGAACCCCTCCCCCTCGGTGAGCCGCTGGTACCCGGCGCGTTCGGCGGCCGGCAGGTCGGCCACCGCGTTCTCGGCCAGGAAGCGCTGGTTCTCGATGGTGCGGACCAGCTGCTCGTGCTCGCCCTCGGCGTACCGGCCGGCGGTGACCGCGCCGGCCAACAGCGCGTCGGCCTGGCCGAGCAGCTCCCGGGACCGGCCCAGCGCGGTGAGCGCCAGCGCCTCCCGGTTGAGCTCGACGTCGGGCAGCGTGGCCATGCCGGAGAACGCCTGGAAGGCGGAGCCGATCATCCCGCTGTAGAGCCCGACGGCGCCGGCCCGGTCCACCTTCCGGCTGTCGATGAAGCCCCGGCCGGCGGGCAACGCGTCGAGCGCGGAGACCAGCTGGTCGAGCCGGGCGTCGAGCTGGTCGTCGGCGGCGTCGCGCAGCTTCTCCCCGCCGACCCGGCGCCGCAGCTCGGCGATGGCCCGGTCGGTGCGGGCGCGCTGCTCGGCCAGCGCCGGCAGGGCGGTGTCGCCGGCGAGCTGGACGACCGAGAGCCGGCGTTCCCGTTGCAGCTCGGCGACCACGCTCTCGCCGGGCCGGCCCAGGTCATAGAGGAGGGTGCGCGCGGCGAGCAGGTCGAGGGCCGGCCCGAAGGTCAGCGTGGTGGCGAAGATCCAGAGTGCCAGCAGCCCGGTCACCGGACCGATGACCAGCGCGGTCAGCTTGGCGCGGATCGGCCAGTCTCGGGTGTTCATCAGACCTCGCCCGGGGGAAGGTGTCGCAGGGGTGGCGCCGGCACCGGCAGGGCCGCGACGCCGGGCCCCGGCCCGGGCGCCTTGGGCAGGATACGTAATCCCGAGCGGATGCACTACCGGCCGTCTCGCCCCTCACTACGGTCCGGAATGTTCGCTGTGGACACCGTTGGACGGGAACGCCCCGCCGGGTGGGACCGGCGAACGTAGTCCCAACTCCCGGTAGGACTCGGCGGCCTCGTGGCGACCGACCACCTAGGACGGCTCGAACTCGATGGGCGGATCCCGCGATCCCCGTAGCGGCGACGCGGCCGGTGCACCTCCTCACCAGCCGTCCCGTACGCCTCGAACCTCACGTGCGCCACCTGCTCCTCATCCCACCCAGACGCTTTTCCTGCACCGAGTCAGATGCTCACGGCGCCGAACGATGTGTGCCCCGCCGTGCCGTGGGCAGTTCACCCGGGTGCGATCGCGCAGGAAAGTGCCGCCGATCGGGATTGGCGATCACGCGCGGGAGGGAATACCAGCGGGCGAAGGAGGAGCCATGTCGCCCACGCAGGTAGTCGTCATAGTCATCGTCGTTGTCGTGCTCGCCGCGCTGGCCGCGGTCGCCGTGGTCGCGAGCCGCCGCCGGGCCCTCAAGCAGCGCTTCGGCCCCGAGTACGACCGGGCCGTCGCCGAGCAGGACAGCCGCGGCGCCGCCGAGCGGGAGCTCCGGGGGCGGGAACGCCGCCACGCCGAGCTGGAGCTGACCCCGCTCAGCCCGGAGTCCCGGGCCCGCTACGCCGCCGCCTGGGAGGAACTCCAGGTCCGCTTCGTCGACTCGCCGGCCGAAGCCGTCGGCGACGCCGACGAACTGGTCAGCCGGCTGATCGCCGAGCGTGGGTACCCCACCGGGGACTTCTCCGACCAGATCGCCCACCTCTCCGTCGAGCACGCCCGCACCCTGACCCACTACCGGGACGCCCACGACATCCGGCTGCGCAACGAGCGCGGCGAGGCCGGCACCGAGGAACTCCGGCAGGCGCTGGTGCACTACCGGGCCCTCTTCGCCGACCTGCTCGGCGAGGACCCGGTCGGGCACCGGCCGCCGGAGCAGCGCCACCCCGACCACGAGCACGACGCCACGAGCCGCTGAGGAGGCCGCCATGCGTCAGGAAGAGCAGCAGGACCATCCCGAGGCCGTCCGGTCCGCGCCGGTGCGGGTCCCGCCCCCGGGCGACCGGGCCGACGGCGACGGGCCCGAGGCCGACCGGGCCGCCCGGGCCGGCGTGCCCGAGGACGCGCTGGACGACCGGGGCACCTTCGACGACCCGGCGGTAGCCGGCGAGCGCGCCGATCGCCGGGAGGGGGAGCCCGACGAGACCCGGGCGTACGACGCCCGGGACCTCCGCGACGCGGAGGCCGCCGACGCCTCGGCGATGGCCAGCGGGCGACCCGAGGACGAGCGGGACCCGCGCGGCGAGGACACCGCCGCGCCGGGCGACGGAGCCCCGGGCCGGACCGACGCGTTCGACGACGAGCGGGCCGACCCGACGGCGGGCGACCGGCTGCACGACCCGGACCGCTGGGAGGCCGCCC
>NZ_MUYZ01000451.1:0-3659 GCF_003013775.1 Micromonospora sp. MH33 | reverse complement strand
GGCCGCCGCCGGGTCGGCCGATGCGCCGCCGGGGGCGGCGGCGCCGCGCAGCGTACGCAGCCGGTCGAGCAGCTCGCCGCGGGCGCGCCCGCGCCAGTGCAGGAGCTGGAACGGGTCCGCGTCGAACGCCTCGGCGAGCAGGTAGAAGGTGGCCGCCAGGTGCTTGCACGGCACCGCGAAGTCGGGGCAGCCGCAGTGCTGGGCCAGCTCGCCGACGGCGCCCGGGAAGAGCGGCGCGCCGGCCGCGGCGAACAACTCCTCCAGCTCGTCCGGCAGGTCACCGGCGAGCAGCCGGGCGCTGAAGAACGCCTGCCCGGCCAGCTCCGCCTCGATCCGCTCCCACACCTCGTCCGGGTACGCGGCCAGCCCGATCCGCACCGGGTACGGGTCCGGCCGGGAGCCCTGCACGCTGGCGGTGACCAGTCCGGGGGCGACGTCGAGCCGGAGCACCTGGCCCCGGCGCGCGTAGGCCCGCCCCCGGGTGAGCCGGGTGCCGAGCGCGAAGGACTCCAGCACCTCCAGGAAACGCCGGGACCACCAGGAACGGCCGATCGCGCCCCGGGTGCTGCGCGCCTTCAGCCCGCCCTCGACCCGCCGGGGCGGCCCGAACTCGGCGAACCGCGACCCTCCGTCCGGTGTGGTCACTCCACCACCGCCCCGGCCTCCAGGGCGAACAGCTCCCGCAGGGTGTCGGTGGAAAGTTCGGTGACCCACTGCTCGCCGCTGCCCACCACCCGCTGGGCCAGGCTGCGCTTGTCGGCGATCATCGCGGCCACCTTCTCCTCGACCGTGCCGGCGCAGACGAACTTGCGCACCTGCACGCGGCGGCGCTGCCCGATGCGGAACGCCCGGTCGGTGGCCTGGTCCTCGACGGCCGGGTTCCACCAGCGGTCCACGTGCACCACGTGGTTGGCCGCGGTCAGCGTGAGCCCGGTGCCGCCGGCCTTGAGCGAGAGCACGAAGAGCGGCGGGCCCTCCGGCGACTGGAAGCGGGTCACCATGGCATCCCGTTCGGCCTTGCCCACCCCGCCGTGCAGGAGCAGCACCTCCCGGCCGGTACGCGCCGACAGGTGGCCGCGCAGCATCCCGCCGAACTCGGCGTACTGGGTGAAGAGCAGCGCCTTTTCCTCCGCCGCGAGCACCTCGTCGACGATCTCCTCCAGCCGTTCCAGCTTGCCGGAGCGGCCGGGCAGGGCGGAGCCGTCGTGCAGCAGTTGGGCCGGGTGGTTGCAGACCTGCTTGAGTCGGGTCATGGTGGCCAGCACCAGCCCGCGGCGCTCGATGCCGTCGCTGGACTCGATCTTCGCCATCATGTCGTCGACCACCGCCCGGTAGAGCGCCGCCTGCTCGGCGGTGAGGTTGCAGAGCACCTCCATCTCCAGCTTCTCCGGCAGGTCGGTGATGATCGACGGGTCGGTCTTGAGCCGGCGCAGCACGAACGGGCCGGTGATCCGGCGCAGCCGCTCGGCCACCTCGGCGTCGCCGTGCCGCTCGATCGGCTCGGCGAACTTCTTCTTGAAGGTGGCCGCCGGTCCGAGCAGGCCCGGATTGGCGAACTGCATGATGGACCAGAGGTCGGCCAGCCGGTTCTCCACCGGGGTCCCGGTGACCGCGACCCGGTGCCGCGCGGGCAGTGACCGCACCGCCTCGGCCTGCCGGGTGGAGGCGTTCTTGATCGCCTGCGCCTCGTCGACCACCACCCGGTGCCAGTCGATCCCGGCCAGCTCGTACGCATCCCGCGCGGCCACCGAGTAGGTGGTCAGCACCAGGTCCGCGGCGTGCACGGCGGCGGCGAACGCCTCGCCCCGGGCCCGTTCGGCGCCGTGGTGCACGTGGACCCGCAGCCGCGGGGCGAACTTCGCGGCCTCCCGCTGCCAGTTGCCGACGAGCGACATCGGACAGACCAGCAGCGTCGGCCCGGTCGCCGGCGGATCACCGGCGAGCAGCGCGAGCAGCTGCACGGTCTTGCCCAGCCCCATGTCGTCGGCGAGGATCCCGCCCAGCCCGAGGGACTGGAGGAACGCCAGCCAGGCCAGCCCGCGCCGCTGGTACGGCCGCAGCGTCCCGGCGAACCCCGACGGCGGGTCGGCCGGGGTGAGCCGCCGCTCCGCCTCCCCGGCCAGCAGCTCGCCCAGCGCCCCGTCGGCGGCCACCTCCAGCACCGGCAGCTCCCCGGCCCGGTCGGCCCCGGTTAGCCCCATCCGCAGCAGGTCGGCCACGGTCAGCTCGCCTGAGGAGCGGAGCAGCCGCAGCCCCGCTTCGAGCCGCTGCGGGTCCAGCTCGACCCAGCGGCCGCGCAGCCGGACCAGCGGCGACTTCAGCTCGGCAAGCGAGGCCAGCTCCTCGGCGGTCAGCGGCTGGTCGCCGAGGGCCACCTCCCAGCGGTAGTCGACCAGGGCGTCCAGCCCGAGCCCGCCGGCGGCGACGGCCACCGTGCCGGGCGCGGTCCGGCTACGCGCCCGCAGCCGCGCGCCGAGCCGGGACGAGGAGCGCCGCCACCAGGAGGGCAGCAACACCCCGAAGCCCGCCGCGTGCAGCACCGGCGCACCCTCCCGGAGGAACCGGTGCGCGCCGTCGGCGTCCAACTCCATCCCCTCCGGCGCGGCGGTGCGCAGCGCGGCGTCCAGCTCGGGCCAGAGCCGGCTGGCCCGGCCCAGCTCGGCCAGCAGGGTTTCCTGCGGGTCGACACCACGCGCGGCGAGCGCGGGCGCGGGCCGCTGCCAGATGTGCGCCGCGTCGACCACCAGCCCCGGCTCGTCGGTCGGGTGCAGGCCGAACTCGACCCGCCAGGCACCACCCTCGACCAGCTCGGCCACCGGGTCGACGGCCGGCTCGACCAGCCGGAACGCGGCCCGCACCGGGCCTCCGGCGGCGTCGCGCTGCCAGGCGTCCAGCTCGGCCCGGAGCAGGTTCAGGGCGGCCGGCTCGGCGGCGAAGACCCGCTCCGGGCCGGTGAGCGCGGCCAGCCAGTTCGGCACCGGCCCGCCCGGACGCATGCCCCGGGGCAGCCGGGTGTCGCCGAGCGCGGCCCGAGCTGCGGCGTCGACCAGCGCGTCCAGCACCTCGGCCACCAGCTCCCCGGGCTCGGCACGGCCGCCGGCGTCCGCTGCTGTGGGTACGTCTGTTGTCGCCGTGGCGACAACGGACGCACCCGAATCCGGCGCGACGGGATGCCATTCGCGGGCGGCACGGGTGGCCGGGGGCAGGGCGAGGGCCAACGAGCGGGCCCAGGCCGCGTCCGTGCCGGTGAGCAGCGGACGCCAGAGGGCCGACGCGTTCACCACATCCGAGTCGTCGACCACCCGCAGGCGCCGCGGCCCACCATCGGCGCGGACGGCGTCGACACCGGGGGCGGGATCTGACACTCCGGGCAGGACCCGGCCGCGGGTGACCAGGTCGGCGGCGAAGTCGGCCAGCTCGGCCAGGTGGCGCAGGCTCGCCCCGGGCACCGCCCCCGCCGGCTCCAGCGCCCGGAGCAGGGCGAAGGCGGCGTCCGGGGCGTACACCAGGGCGGGGACCCGCCAGCCGGCGCGGGTGACCGGGCCGCGGACCGGGTCCCCGACGGCGGCACGCACCAGCTCGGGTGAGTCGATCGGCGAGCCGGCCCGGGTGGGCAGGTCGAGCAGCACGGAGGCCGGGGCGCCCGGCGGGTCGCCGAG
>NZ_MUYZ01000450.1:0-3736 GCF_003013775.1 Micromonospora sp. MH33 | reverse complement strand
CCGGAGACCTCAGCCTTTATCGATCACCGCCACGCCGGCACCTCACCACCCGCCGACCCCTTACCAAACACGGCCTAGACGCGCGACGGCGCGGGTGGGACCGGAATCCGCACCCGCGCCGTCGGCCGGTCACCCGGGTCAGCGGTCGAGGACCAGGCCGACCTTCTGGAACTCCTTGAGGTCGCGGTAGCCGCACTTGGCCATCGCGCGGCGCAGCCCGCCGAAGAGGTTGAGCTGGCCGTCCGGCTCGTCGGCCGGGCCGAAGAGCAGCTTCTCCATCGAGCCGAGCGGCTCGCCGGCCGCCTCGAAAGCGCCGCGCGGCAGCGACGGGTGGCTGGCGGCCGAGTGCCACCAGGCGCCGCCGGCCGGGGCCTCCTCGCAGAGCGACAGCGGCTCGCCGAGCATCACGGCGTCGGCCCCGCAGCCGAGCGCCTTGGCGATGTCGCCGGAGGTCTGCATGTCGCCGTCGGCGATCAGGTGCACGTACCGGCCACCGGTCTCGTCGAGGTAGTCGCGGCGGGCCGCGGCGGCGTCGGCGATGGCGGTGGCCATCGGCACCCGGATGCCGAGCACCGACTCGGTGGTGGACCAGTCGTCGCCGCCGATACCGACGATCACACCGGCCGCGCCGGTGCGCATCAGGTGCAGCGCGGTCTTGTAGTCGGTGCAGCCGCCGACGATGACCGGCAGGTCGAGGTCGGCGATGAACTCCTTGAGGTTCAGCGGCTCGTCGGTGGTGGAGACGTGCTCGGCGGAGACGATGGTGCCCTGGATGACCAGGATGTCCACGCCGGCGTCGAGGATCACCGGGGCGAGCGCCAGGGTGTGCTGCGGGGAGACCCGGACGGCCACCGTGCCGCCGCCGGCGCGCAGCTCGCGGACCCGCTCGGCGATGAGGTCGGGGCGGATCGGCTCCGCGTAGACCTCCTGGAGCCGCTTCGTGGCCCGGGCGTCCTCGTCCAGGCCGGCCAGCTCCTCCAGCACCTTGGCCGGGTTCTCGTAGCGGGTCCAGAGGCCCTCGACGTTGAGCACGCCGAGGCCGCCGAGCTGGCCGAGCCGCACCGCCGAGGCGGGGCTCATGGTCGCGTCGGAGGGGTGCCCGACGCAGGGAATGCCGAACTGGTAGGCGTCGAGCTGCCACGCGGTGGAGACGTCGTCGACGTCCCGGGTGCGGCGGCTCGGCACGATGGCGATGTCGTCCAGGTGGTAGCCGCGCTGCGCGGTCTTGCCCAGCCCGATCTCGACCACGTCACGCATGGGGGACTCCAGGTGGTGGGGGGTGGTGGGTCAGCGGGAGTGGTAGTTGGGCGCCTCGACGGTCATCTGGATGTCGTGCGGGTGGCTCTCCTTGAGGCCGGCCGCGGTGATCCGGATGAGCTGGCCGCGCCGGTGCAGCTCGGGGATGCTCTCGGCGCCGACGTACCCCATGGCGGCGCGGAGCCCGCCGGTGAGCTGGTGGGCGACCTGGGCGAGCGGGCCCCGGTAGGGCACCTGGCCCTCGACGCCCTCGGGGACCAGCTTGTCCTCGGCGAGCACGTCCTGCTGGAAGTAGCGGTCCTTGGAGTAGGACTTGCCCTGGCCCCGCGACTGCATCGCGCCGAGCGAGCCCATCCCCCGGTACGCCTTGTACTGCTTGCCGTTGATGAAGATCAGCTCGCCCGGGCTCTCCTCGCAGCCGGCCAGCAGGCTGCCGAGCATCACCGTGTCGGCGCCGGCCACCAGGGCCTTGGCGATGTCGCCGGAGTATTGAATGCCGCCGTCGCCGATCACCGGCACGCCGGCCGGGCGGGCCGCCCGGGACGCCTCCATGATCGCGGTGATCTGCGGTACGCCCACCCCGGCCACGATCCGGGTGGTGCAGATGGCCCCCGGGCCGACGCCCACCTTGATGCCGTCGGCGCCCGCGTCGACCAGCGCCTTCGCGCCGGCGTAGGTGGCGATGTTGCCGCCGACGATGTCGATGGCGACGTCCTTCTTGAGCCGGGCGACCATCTCCAGCACGGCCCGCTGGTGGCCGTGCGCCGTGTCCACGATGAGCACGTCCACCCCGGCGTCGACCAGGGTGCGGGCCCGCTTGTACGCGTCCTCGCCGACGCCCACCGCGGCGGCGACCCGGAGCCGGCCGGCCTCGTCCTTGGTGGCGTTCGGGTACTGCTCGCTCTTGGTGAAGTCCTTGACCGTGATCAGCCCGCGCAGCTTGCCGGTCTCGTCGACGATCGGCAGCTTCTCGACCTTGTGGCGGCGCAGCAGGTCGAGGGCCTCGTCCTTGCGCACCCCGACCGGGGCCGTGACCAGCGGGGTCCGGGTCATGATGTCGCGGACCGGGGTGGCCGGGTCGGAGACGAAGCGCATGTCGCGGTTGGTCACGATGCCGACCAGCTCGCCCTGCCCGTCGACCACCGGCACGCCGGAGATGCGGTAGCGGCCGCAGAGCGCGTCGACCTCGCGGAGCGTGTCGTCCGGGCTGGCGGTCACCGGGTTGGTGATCATGCCGGACTCGGAGCGCTTGACCAGGTCGACCTGGAGCGCCTGGTCCTCCACGGAGAGGTTGCGGTGCAGCACGCCGATGCCGCCCTGGCGGGCCATGGCGATCGCCATCCGCGCCTCGGTGACGGTGTCCATCGCGCTGGACAGCAGCGGGACGTTCAGCTCGATGCGGCGGGTGAGCATGGTGCGGGTGTTCACCCGGCTCGGCACCACGTCCGACTCGCCCGGCTGGAGGAGCACGTCGTCGAAGGTCAGCCCGAGCGGCACCACCCGGGCCGAGCCGGCGGGCAGCTCGGGCAGATGGCCGCCCAGCTCACCGCCGTCGCGGCCGGCCGGGATCTCGGTGCTGGGCGAATTCTCCACGATTGCTCCCCATGAGCTGGTCGGACGGGCTGCAGCGAGGCGGCGCGCGCGGGCACCGGCGCACGCCGGGGTGACGGCGCGTCGCTTCATCGTACCCATTGAGCTGCGCGGCCCCCGGCAGCGGCGGGCCGGGGTAGGCGGCGCCACAGGGAATGCCGGGGGCGGACTTTCCGGGGGGTCGGGGACTACGGTGAGGGGGTGCACGACGAGCCCATCGACCCGTTCAACGGCGACCCGGCCGATCCGGCTGCCGGCCTGCACGACCCGCGCGAGGCCGACCCGCTCGACCCGCTGACCGAGGTCGAGCGGCAGGACGTCCTGGAGGATCTCGCCGACCTGGAGATCTACCAGGCCCTGCTCCAGCCGATCGGCGTCCGCGGCCTGGTCATCGAGTGCGAGGACTGCCGCGAGCCACACTACTTCGACTGGGACCTGCTCCGGGGCAACCTGCGCCACCTGCTCAACTCGGGGCGGCCCCGGGTGCACGAGCCGGCCTACGACCCCGATCCGGACCACTACGTGAGCTGGGACTACGCCCGCGGCTACGCGGACGGCGTGCACGACACCCTCACCGAGGGCACCGACGACACCGCCGAGGACTGACGGGCCGGCTCAGGCGACCAGCCCGGCGCGGAAGCCGGCGGCCACGGCGTGCGCCCGGTCGCGCGCGCCGAGCTTGCGGAACAGCCGGCGGGCGTGCGTCTTGACCGTGTCCTCCGAGACGAACAGCTCCCGCCCGATCTCCGCGTTGCTCTTCCCCTCGGCCATGCCGAGCAGCACCTGAAGCTCACGCTCCGTGAGCCCGACCGCGCTGCGCGGGGTGCGCGCCGACCGCTGCGGGCCGCCCGCCGGCGCCGGCTCCGCCTCGGCGGCCGCCGGGTCGGCG
>NZ_MUYZ01000045.1:0-33495 GCF_003013775.1 Micromonospora sp. MH33 | reverse complement strand
CGCCGGGTCGAGGTCGGCGCCGGCGAGCCAGGCGTGGCGGGCCAGGTCGGCCGGGATGAGCCGCTCGGTGAGCGCCGCCGACCGGTCGACGGCGCGGACCACGGCGGCGTGCCGGGCGCGCCGCTCGGCATCGGTCAGCCCGTCGTAGAGGGTCTCCCGGACCAGGTCGTGGGCGAAGGCGAACCGCCCGTCGCCCCGGGGCAGCACGAGCCGGGCGGTGGCCGCGCGGTCGAGCAGCCGATCCACCTGCGCGGCCGGCCCGGGCAGGCAGGCCGCGAGGACCTGGCGGTGGAAGTCGCGGCCGAGCACGGCGGCCACGGAGAGCGCCTCGACCACCGGGGCGGGCAACTGGTCGAGCCGGCGGCGCACCGCCTCCCGTACGCCGGGTGCGATGGTGGTGGCCAGCCCGTCGGTGTGCCACAGCCGGGCGGTCTGCTCGACGAAGAACGGGTTGCCGCCGGTGCGCCGGTGCACCTCGTCGACGAGGTCGGCGCCGGGTTCGCGCCCGGCGGTGCGGCGGATCAACGCGGCCACCTCGTCGCGGGCCAGCCCGGTGAGGGTGATGGTGGTGGCCTTCGCGGTCAGCGGCAGCAGCAGCGGTCGGAGCCGGTGGTCGCCGGACTCGACCTCGGCGTCGCGGTAGGTGCCGACCAGCAGGAGCCGTTCGAACCAGGTGTGCTGGGTGGCGAACTGGAGCAGCCGCATCGAGGCCGGGTCGGCCCAGTGCAGGTCGTCGAGGACGACCACGACCGGCCGGTGCTGGGCGACGGCCACCAGCGCCGTGGTCACGGCGTCGTGCAGGGCGAACTCCGCCTGACCGCCGTCGTCCGGGGGCTCCTCCCCCGCCGGGTCGGCGCCGGTGCCCTCGCCGAGCAGCGCCGCGAGGCCCGGCCCGGCGGCCTCCTGCGCGCGGGCCCAGTCGTCCGGCCGGCGGCCCAGGCGGCGCAGCACCTGCACCCAGGGCCAGTAGCCGGGGGCGCTGTCGGAGTCCCAGCAGGCCGCGCCGAGCACCAGCGCCCCGCGCCGCCGGGCCTCGTCGGCAGCAGCGCTCACCAGCGTGGTCTTCCCGATGCCCGGCTCGCCGGCGACCAGGACCAGACCGCCGTGGCTCGCGGTCACCCGGTCCACTTCGGCGCGCAGCAGGGCCGCGGGGTGCTCCCGCCCGATGATCGCCTCGCCGAACCGCGGCTCCATGACTTCCCGACGGTAGTCGACCAGTCCGACAACGCGGGAAACCCGCGCCCGACGACGGCGTACGGCCGCGTTCCGGCTGGCCCCCTGCGAACAGACCGGCACCGCCCGCTGCTGCTGCACACGCCCACGGACTGAGGTCAGAGAACACCGCCCCCGCTGCTGCGGAGGTTGCTGCCGTCCGTCGGGTTCCGGTGATCGTCCAGCCGGCGCCGGGCCTCGCCCGACGCCGCCAGGTCACGGATTTGGCGGTCCTCATCGGCTGCGGCTCGCCGGCGGCGCCAGAACGCCAGGGCCACCAGGACCAGCAGTACGACGATGAGGATGATGAGCCAGCGCATGTCGGCCTCCCCGGGGGGCGAGTTTGCCTGCTCCCTCAGTGTGGCGGGCCAGGTCAAGGGCCAGGACTAGCGGTGGAGGCAGCCGGTAAGCGCGGCCTATGGGTAGCCACAAGCAGAACACGCACGATCCGGGCGGCGAGTCGGCGCGGGCCGGGCGCAGCCCCGGCAGCGGCGCGCCAGGCCGCCGGGGCGCGGGAATGGAGCGCCCGGGCAAGCGGCACCAACTGCACACCGCCACCCGCGCCGCGGGCATTGAACCGGATCAGGACCGCGCCAAGGTGGAAGGGGCGCAGCGGGACCAACGGCAGGGGAACAGCTGGCATGCCCACTTCCTGCTGAAGTCGACCTACACCCCAGAGGGACTCAAGGGGCTGATCCAGGACGGCGGCGCCAGACGCGTCGAGGTCACACGGTCCCTGGTGGAAAACGCCCGCGGTCAGCTGACGTCGCTGCACTTCGCGTTCGCTGAGGCGGACACGTACGCCCTGTGCGAGCTGCCCGACCACGGGGCCGCGGCCGCGCTGGCGATCGCGGTCGGGGCGGCCCGCGGCCTGCGGGTGCAGATCACCCCGCTGCTCAGCGCGGCGGAGGTCGACGAGGCAGCCGACCGGCTACACCCCACCCGGTCCGGCCAGCCGGTGCCTCCGCGTATCAGCTGCTGGCCCGGTAGGTCACCTCCGCTTCGCGAGATGTTTGGGGAGGGATGCCGCAGGTCACGTAAAGTCGGGCACGTTATGACCGCATCGTGGCTGACGAGACCAGCGGCCGGCGGGCAGCCCGCAGGGCGCCGACCGCTGACCCGGCTGACCGTGGTCAGCCTCGCGGGCCACGTGGCGTTCGAGCTGGGCGCCGGCGTCGGCATGCCACTCGCGTCGCTGATCGGCCCGTACGCCGCCGCGGGTTTCTGGACCCTGGTGACGGCCGGCGTCCTGGCCGCCAGCACCGACGACGAGTCCGCCGACCCGCTGCTGGCGGCGGCGAACGGCTTCGGGATCGCCGCGGTGTCGGCTCATCTGCTCGGCTGGCCGACTCGTCGCACCAGGACGGGCCTGCCCTGGCTGGAGGATTGTGAGGGTCTGGGGCCGGAGTTGATGCGCTACTACAACCCGATCCTCTACCTCTCGGGAGCCGCCGGCCTGCTCGCCATCGCCCGGGAGAACCGCACCGCACGCCGGTACCTGCCGCTGGCCATGCTCGGCCTCGCGCCGGCACTCGTCGCGTTCTAGCACTGGGAGCACCAGCGGCTGCGCCGGCAGGCGCTGGCACGCCCCGGATGGTGGAACCGCCGGCTGCGGGAACTCGCGGCGGGAACCTCCTGATCCGCGTCCCAGCAGGCCGCGCCGAGCACCAGCGCCCCGCGCCGCCGGGCCTCGTCGGCAGCAGCGCTCACCAGCGTGGTCTTCCCGATGCCCGGCTCGCCGGCGACCAGGACCAGACCGCCGTGGCTCGCGGTCACCCGGTCCACTTCGGCGCGCAGCAGGGCCGCGGGGTGCTCCCGCCCGATGATCGCCTCGCCGAACCGCGGCTCCATGACTTCCCGACGGTAGTCGACCGGTCCGACAACGCGGGGTACCGGACCGGGACGTTGCCCTCGCACCACAGCCATGACACGCACTGACGTCAGCGACTGCCGATCGGGGGCATGACTAGTGCGGTGTCCACTAACGTTCACCGGGTGTCCGGTGGGTGTTGTGGATCCTCGCTTTTGGGGCGAGCGACTCCCCACCGGGTGGTGGGGCGGGCCTCCGCGGGCCAACTGATCCTCGCGCCGCTCGGGGGCGGCGGGGGTCACGCCGGGACCGACCGGCACCGGGAAGGTGCCGTCCGGCTCGACGGTGCGTGACCACCCCGGGCACCCGAACCGGTGTGGGGATGGTGGTTCCGCCGCCCGGGGTGCGGGTGGCGATGGTGGCGGCCGCGACGAGGTCGCGGTGCCCGGTGAAGTGGCAGTGTGGGCAGGTCAGGGTTCGGCCGCGGGGTTTCGGTACCCGCCGCCGGCAGGCCGGGCAGGTCGAGGAGGTGCCGCGTTCGTTGACGAGGTGGACGGTGATGCCGGCCAGGACAGCTTTGTCGGTGAGGACCTGCAGGCACCGGCCGATCTGCCACTGCCGCAGCCGCAGGTTGTGCCGCCGCCCCGCGTCCAGGTCGAGCACGCCGCGCGGGTCACCGACGCGCAGCACACCCACCCGCTGGCGTACCGCCCAGGACACCACCTGGCGGGCGGCCTCGTGCTGGGCCTGACGCACCCGACGCCGGTGCCGGCCCTGCACCAGCCGCTCCCGACGCCCACGCCCACACGTCACCGGCCGAACGCAGCAGGCCGAAACACCGCCGCCGCTGCCCGGGCGTCACTCGCAACGCCACACGCGCGGTGCGATGCACCACCCGAGGCGCGGCAGGATCCCGACGACGAGGCACAACCACACCCAACACCACCAGTACGACAAAACTCTCCAGCCACCGACCCGGCGAACGTTCCTGGTCACGGCATGAGCGGTGGGGGCAGCGGGTAACCGCGGCCCATGGGTAGCCACAAGCAGAACAAGCACGATCCGGGCGGCGAGTCGGCGCGGGCGGGGCGGAACCCGGGCAGCGGCGCCGCGGGCCGCCAGGGCTCGGGGATGGAACGTACGGGCAAGCGGCACCAGTTGCACACTGCCACCGGCGCGGGGGGCAGCGAGCGGGATCAGGGCCGGGCCAAGGTCGAGGGCGCGCAGCGCGTGCAGCGGCAGGGCAACAGTTGAGATGCCCGCGTTCCTGCTGCGATCCGTCTACACCGTGGAGGGGATCGACGGGCTGACGCGCGACGGCGGCACCAAGCGCGCCGAGGTGGTCCGGAAGCTGGTCGAGGACGCCGGCGGGCAGTTGCTGTCGATGCACTTCGCCTTCGCCGACGACGACACCTACGTGCTGTGCGACCTGCCCGACCACCGCACCGCCGCCGCGCTGGCGATCCGCATCGGCGCGGCTCGCGGGCTGCGGACCCGGGTCACCCCGCTGCTGACCCCGGCCGAGGTCGACGAGGCGACCCGGACGCCGACCGACTACACGCCTCCGGGCGACTGAGCCGTCAGCGCGCGTCGGTGACCACGTGCGAGCAGGCCGGGCAGGCGGCCGGCCCCTGCTCGGCGAACCATCGGCAGGTACGCCGGATCGCGCACTTCGGCAGCTGATCCTCGCCCGGCTCGGCCGTCTCCGCGTAGGAGGCGGCCATCCGGGCGCCCAGCCCGCAGTGTTCGCCGGTCCAGAATCCGCAGGACGACGTGACGCAGGGGCCGGCCAGCCGGAAGCGTGACTCGACCGGGGCGTCGGAGTGGTCCGCCGCGGCGAGCGCCACCTCGGCCGGCACCGCGGGCGTGACGTAGGCGACCCGCCCCGCCGGAGTGATCATGCCGAGGAACACGGTGGCGTTCGCCGCCGGCGTGCTCGGACACATCCGCTCCGGCGGGTCGGTCCGTCCGACGACGTCGGTCACCGCTGCATCCAGAAGCCGATGTCGTTGATCTTCTGGCCGAGGTCCTGGGCGAACGGGCCGTCGAGCACCCAGAGGCCGTACCACTCGGGGCGCAGCTTGAGGTTGCCGTGGCCGAGGGTGAGCGGGTTGCTCAGCTTGGCGTTGGCGGTGCCGAGGGCGGCCAGGCCGGCCTTCTGGATCTCGCCGGCGATGAGGGTCTGCTGCTCGGGGGTCAGGTCGACGCCGTCGACCACGAACCGGAACTCGTTGCGGGACATGTGTTACCTCCGGTCACTCGTACGATTCGGTGCCCAGCCCGCGGCGCAGGCTGATCCGGGTGAAGGCCGCCCAGCCGGCGTGCGAGGCGGCGTCGGCCGGCTGCCCAGCCCGGGCGAGCGCCCGGCCGGCGTGCTCCGCCCAGCGGGCGGCGGTGGCGTCGGCGTCGCTCCACAGTTGTCGGCAGGCGGCGACGGCGAAGGCGACCTGTGCGGGCGCGCCGGTGAACGCGGCGGGTCCGTCGTCGACCCGGACCGTGCCGTCCGGCAGGACGCGCACGTTCGGGAAGTGGTGGTGCAGGCTGGCCAGGGTCGCCGCGTGGCTGGCGTCCCGCCGCCCCGCCGCGAAGCCGGCGTGCAGCTCGTCGTCGCGCCGGTAGCGGATCGCGTGCAGGGTGAGGGCGTCGCCGGCCGGCGCGACCCGGCCGACCACCTGGACGGGGGCGCTCCAGGCGCGGGGTGAGTTCGCCGACCAGAAGGCCAGCCAGGCGGTCAGCCGGGCGTGGAAGTCGGCCTGGAAGGGAACCGCCGCCGCGGTGCCGTCGGGAGCACGCAGCGCCGCGGTGGCGATCCGGTCCCGGGTGAGCAGCGGCGTGGTGGCGCGGGCGGGGGTCGCCGCCGCGGCGGCGGTCGGGGCGGCGGCCACGCCGGTCACGGTGACCGCCGAGGCCGCCGCCGCGCCGGCGAGCAGTCGCCGGCGCGAGAACGGGTACGGGTTGTCGTTCATCGTCGGCCTTTCGTCGACGGCCAGTGCACCGACGCTATCGACCGACACGGATCAGATGAACACTCCGCGTGACGGGAGGCCGACAGGAAAGTGGGGAATCCCCGGCGGCGTGAATCACCATTCCTGTGCCGGCCGGCAGCCATTCACGGACGGCGTCAGCGCGGGTCGTCAGCCCCGCGCCGCGTGGGCTGGTCGACCGATCACTGATCCGAGGCGAGGCCGCTGCCCGGTTTGCGCCCTCGCCGCCACCGCACCACGTGCCGGCAGATGTCGCGAACGGCGCCCACGGTCCGGCCCAGATGCTCTCTGTTCTGGTGACCGTAGGTGAGAAGCAGCATGAGGAGGAAACCCAGTCCCGCCAGCCAGGCCAGCCAGTCGCCGAACGAGGTCAGCCGCGGCAGGGTGGCGGTCAGGGCGACGGCGGCGGAGAGCGGAAAGACCAGTTGCAGCCCGAATTCGTACCGCACGGACCGCGCGTCCTTGTGGCGGGCGTAGAACTCCTCCCACAGGAAGATCCGGTCGTCGCCGGAGCACTGCACGGCGATCGGCCTGAGGATCTCGCGGACGTACCGGTGCGCCACCTCCCGGTCCCGGCGGCGCCGCAGGATGGTGATTCCACAGACGGCGGACAGGATGGGAACGGTGATCAGCAGGCGCGGATCGGCCCGATTCGCGACGACGAACCCGAGAATCACGGCGACCACGGTCAGGTACGCGCCGACGAGAGCGTGCGACGCCGACGACTTCTGCGCCTCCACGGCCCGGATCGCGGTGTACTCCGCGATGAGCAGGTTGGTGCGGTTGTCGACGCGAGCGTCCGCCGTGACGTACTCGGGATGGGTGGCTCCACCTCCGTGATCTACCACCTCGTCCCACGCCATGGCCCAATGATGGCAATGGATGGCGACCATCCGCCATCCCGCCCGCAGCTCGCGCGGCTCGGCGGACAGCGGGGCTATCCGGGCATCTGGTCGGCGGGGAAACGCTCGGTGCCCAGCACGGCGAGCAGTTGCAGCTTCTCGAAGCCCTCGCTGCGCGGCGGCGCGGTGAGCACGAGCAGGGCCTGAGACTGGTCCTCGGTGAACAGCACCTGGCAGTCCAGCTCGATCGGCCCCAGCTCGGGGTGGATCAGCGTCTTGTGGTCCGCGAAGCGCTGGGCCACCTCGTGCCGCTCCCACAGCTCGGCGAACTCCGGGCTGACCTTCTGCAGCGCACGCACCAGCTCACCGGCGCGCGACTGCGGACCCATCGACCCGTACGCGGCACGCAGGTTCGCGACCTGGGCGCGGCTCTGCCGGTCGCGGTCCTCCTCGGGGTAGCGGGTCCGCTCCGCGGGGTCGGTGAACCACCGGTAGATCTCGCTGCGAGCCAGTCCCGTGTGACCCGACCGGTCCCCGAACAGGGCTTCGGCCATCCGGTTCTGCACCAGGGTCTCGCCGAGGTTGGACAGGATGAGCGCCGGGGTGTCCGCCAGCCGGTCCAGCACCCGCAGCAGCGCCGAGGCGACGTGCGTCGCCGCCGACACCGAGGCCGGAGCGTTGTGCCCCGCCACCCGGAACAGGTAGTCGCGTTCGTCGCCGGTCAGCCGTAGCGCCCGGGCGAGGGCGGCGAGCAGCTGGGGACTCGGCTGCGGGCCGCGCTGCTGTTCGAGGCGGGTGTAGTAGTCGGTCGACATGGTGGCGAGGGCGGCGACCTCCTCGCGCCGCAGCCCCGGCGCGCGGCGGCGGGCGCCGGCGGCCAGCCCGACGTCCCCGGGCCGCAGCGCCTCGCGGCGGCGGCGGAGGAAGTCGGCCAGGGCTGGGCGGTCCATGATCCCAGTATCCGCCGGTCGTGCGGGCCAACCAGGGATTGCCGATCCCCCGATAGCCAATCTCTTCATCCGCCCCCGCGGGTTGGGCCAGTCTCGAGGCATGAACATCTCCGGAAACAGCATCTTCATCCCCGGCGCCACGAGTGGAATCGGCCTCGCGCTCGCGCTCGAACTGCGGGCCAGGGGCAACACGGTCATCGTGGGCGGCCGGCGCACCGACCTGCTCGACACGATCGCCGCGGAGCACCCCGGCATCGACACCGTGGAGATCGACACCACGGATCCCGCGAGCATCGACTCGGCCGCGAAGGCGGTGCTGGCGAAGCACCCCGACCTCAACGTCCTGATCACCATGGCCGGCATCATGCGCATCGAGGACTGGCGCCGGCCCGAGTCGTTCCTCGCCTCCGCCGAGGCGACCGTGACGACCAACCTGCTCGGCCCGATCCGCCTCATCGCCGCCTTCATCGAGCACCTGCGGGCGCAGCCGGACGCCACGATCATGACGGTCTCCTCGGGCCTGGCGTTCGCGCCGCTCAGGGTCACCCCCAGCTACAACGCGTCGAAGGCCGCGATCCACATGCTCAGCGAGTCACTCCGGCTGCAACTGGCCGACACCACCGTGAAGGTCGTCGAGCTCGAACCGCCGTCCGTCCGCACCTCGCTGCTGCCCGGGCAGGAGAACAGCGAGTTCGGCATGCCGCTCGACGAGTTCGTGGCGGAGGTCGTCGCGTTGATCGAGTCGCAGCCCGACGCCACCGAGATCCAGGTCGAGCGGGTGAAGTTCCTCCGTTACGGCGAGACGCGCGGCGACTACGACCAGGTCGTCGCCACCCTCAACGCCGCCGACCCGCACAGCGACTAGCCCTCCTCGACCCGATCGGTCAGTCCGGCCGGGCGGCCGGCGCAGGCGGCCCGAGCCGCTCCGCGAGGCTGTCCATGGCGGCCTGGAAGTCGACCCGGTCCGCCGCGTGGAAACGGCGGAAGAACCAGTCCGGGACGCGGGCCTGGCGCTGCCGGCCGAGCAGGATCAGATCCTGGATCCGCCGGGCCAGGATGAGCAGTTCCCCGGTGCCGGCGGGGTCGCCGGCCGCCGCGTCGATGCGCCGCTGGAGGATGGCCAGCGCCCGCTCCCGGTCGGCCGCGACGTCGCGCTGCCCCCGGTAGATCTCCAGGCCGAGCAGGAGCGCGCCGAGCGCCGGGACGAACCACTGGAGCAGCAGTTCCGCCACGGTCAGCCCGGTGGTCACCGCGAACAGCACGCCGGCCACCGCCCAGGCCGCCACTCCGGCCAGCACCGTGTACGCGTACCGGCGGCGGAGCCGGGAGCCCCAGGCGAGGTTCTGGTGCTGGCAGGCGAGAACGTCGTACGGGTGGGGCAGCGGCGGGACCTCGTAGTAGCCGCGGAGGTACTCCTCGCCGCCCCGGAAGCTTCGTTCGAGGCGGCTGACCTCGTGGGCGCTCACCGGTTCGCCGGCCGCCACCTCGTTCCACGGCAGCCGGTACAGCTCGACGTCGAACATCTCCTGGAGCACCGCCGCCCGCCGGATCTGCCCCTGCGACCAGGACCCGAGGCCGACCGCGTTCACCACCGCCCAGAGCGCGCCGACGGCGGTCACGGCGGTGCCGGGGAGGCCGGTGACGGCGACCGCCGCGCCAGCCACGCCGACGGTCACGGAGAGCAGCATCCGCAGGTTGTCCAGCCGCTGGGCACGCCGGTGGCAGACCGACATGGCGTGCAGCAGCGCCATCATGTCGGGCCGGTTCTGCCGCGTGAGCAGGGATTCCACGGGTCGGGTCATGTCGGCCTCCCGGATCGGCTGCCCAATTCTATCCAGCCGACTCAATGTCACCGTACGTTGTAGATCCATATCGGATGGTGATCTTTCCATTACCATTGAGTAGGTCCGGGAGGGATGCCGCAATTGAGGTACCTTCAACTTCGCGCACCACCCTGCGCACCCCCTCTTCGGACGCCCCACCCCCGGCTGCCCGGTGCACAGATCCCACTCTTCTCGAGAGGCTCGACGAGGACATGGACGACTGTGCCGGCAACGACGCCGGCCTCTCGGAGCACGTGCGGGACGCGCCGGTGACCGCGGCCCTGACCGGCTGGGCAACCGGTCGCAGCGGCCGGGTGAAGCCACTCCCCGGAGCGCCCCACCTGCACGGCAAGACCGGGGCCCGGCTCTTTGCCATCCTGCTCACCCGGTCGTTCGCGGGGCTCCGGGGCGGCACCAGCAAGCTGCTCGTCAAGGTGCTGCCGGCCGGGTCGACCAGCCGGGAGGCGGCTCGGCACGAGGAGGCATGGCACTCCTGCCCCTGGTTCGCCAAGCGGCACCTGGTCGAGCAGTACGGCTCCTGGTACCCGGTGGCCGACGGCCGCCACCTGATGTTCCAGCGGTTCGCCCACGACGGCGACCTCGCCCGCACCCTCGACGAGCTGGACGGCGACGATCTGGTCGAGGCGGTCCAGAAGGTCCTCGACGGGGTGCTCAACGACTGGAACGCGATCGACCTCGACGTCCCGCGCGAAGACGGTCTGCAGATCGAGGAGACCACCGCGGGCGAGTACGTGCGCCGCGAGCTGTCCGCGATGGACTCTCTCGCCGAGGCCCGGGAGGCGGCCGTCCGGCTGGGCCTCGATCCCGCGGCTGACTGGCTGGCCGTCGACGGGCGGGCGCTACCGAACCCCCTTCGGCTGCTCGATGCCGACGGGCCACTGGCCCCGACCACAGTCCTCTACGTCGCCGGCCGCAGCCACGGCGACCTGCACGGCGGCAACGCGCTCATCCCGGTCTCCCCGGCCGGAAAGCTGGATGCGGCCCGGTTCCGTCTGGTCGACCTGAGCAACTTCGAGCACCGCGCGCCGCTGACCCGGGACCTGGTCGCTCTGGCACTCAGCACCATCCTCCGCCATCTGCCCGACCTGCCAGCTCGGCAGGCTGACGAGTTGTTGCGCTGCCTGATCGACCCGGACGGCCACCAGTCCTCCTGGCTGCCGCCGGTGCTCACCCCGCTCGTTCGGGCGGTTCATCAGCTCGGGATCAACTACGCAGCCGGGTGGGTGCCGCAGTGGCGAGCCCAGTACCGGCTCTCCCTCATCAGTTACGCCCTGATCTGCACCACCTTCGAGGATGTGGAGGCGCCCGGGCGGCGCTGGTGCCTCCGGCTGGCCGGGGAGGCGGCGGAGGCGTACCGCCAGGAGGCCCTTCCGGTCTGGCGGCCGCCGGCCACCGACGGGCTTCCCCCACTGCCGGCCGACCCCGGCTTGCCGGCCCGGACCGGCGGCTTCGACCCGGCCTGGCCACTGAACGCCACCCCGTCCGCGCCGCGCTCGCTGTCCACCCCACCCGAAATCGAGTTCGTCGGGCCGGTGGCGCGGCCGGGACACGGGGCCGACGGCCCGGGCCGGGCGGAGGACCTGAGGAACCGGCCGTACCTGTGGTCCGCCCGGCGGAACGCACCGGCCACGCGGGAGGCCACCCCGGGGTCGAACGGCCGCCACATCCCGGAGCAGCGGAGCAACGACCAGGTCACCGCGAGCCGGCTCAGCCCGACGCCGTCCGCCGGCGACCGGGGCAACGCCGGACCGCCACCGCAGCCCGCCCCGGCGCGACGGCACGCCGGGCTCCGGCACCGTGCCCGGTACGCGCTGATCGCCGTGGGCCTGTCGGTCGTGGGCGCGATGCCCTTCGTCCCGACGATGCTCACCAACCGGCGGGAGGCGCCCGTCACGCCCAGCCAGGTGCCCCCGACCGGTTCGTCGCGCAGCACCCCGAGCACCTCGGACCGGAACGCCCCGCGGACCCGGTTGCCCCTGACCGAACCCGGTCCGAAGCTCACCGACCTCGCCGTACGGGTGGCCGCGCTCCCCGAGAAGGCGCCGCACGGCCGCTACACCTACACCTGCGTCCGGATCTGGTCGCCGGACACCGGCACCGGGCGCCCCATCGACTGGGACAGCTACCGCGACCACCAGGTGTGGTGGACCACGCGAGGCACCGGCCGCGAGGTCGAGACCGCCGTCACGCACGGACGCCGCCGCACCCCGCAGGTGACCTGGTACGCCACCAAGGAGTGGACGGCGGGCCTCCCGCTGCCCAGGACAGACCCGGCGGACCTGCGGGAACAGCTCGCCGACCTGGCCGACGAGCAGCCGCCCGAGCTGCGCGACGGGGCCGGCGCGGTACTGCTGGTGGTCCGCTTCCACCGCTACCACGTGCTCAGCCCGGCGCAGCGCTCGGCGCTGCTGCTGGCGCTCGCCGCGGCGCCCGGCATCACCTACCGCGGCGAGTACCCCGACCGGGCCGGCCGGGTGGGTGTCGCGGTCAGCGCCGACGGCCGGGAGGGCCGCCGGGAGACGCTGCTGTTCGACCGGACGACCGGCGAGTTGCTCAGCCACGAGACGACCAGCGCCGACCAGGAGGTGCTCGGCTACCACCTGTTCCGGGCCCGGGTCCGCACCGACAGCAGCGCCGACCGGAAGTGCTGACGCGTCAGGGGCAGTAGCGGTAGACGTAGTTGGCCCAGTTCCGGTACGGCGACGCGTCGCTGCGGACCCGGTTGCCCGCGCCGACGTCGAAAAGCCGCTGGTCGAAGTAGTAGTAGAACGAGACGTAACCGCTGCCGAGGTTGTAGTGCGCGGACTCGACCCGGTACTGCCAGCTCCAGGTGGCCAGGTTCTGCCAGCCGCAGGAGGAGAGCCGCCCGCGCGGGTAGCCGAAGTTGGGCCACTCGTAGAAGCAGTACCAGCCCCAGGGGCAGTCGGCCGTGGCGGTGGTGCCCACCTCGGCGCGGCGCAGGGTCACCACGAACCGCCCACCCTGATAGCTGATCTCGTTGTCGTTGACGACCGTGCCACCCGGGTGGGCGGCGAGGTAGTCGGCGAGTTGTCGCTGATGCGTGGTGTTCTCCGCCAGGGCGGCGGTGGGTGTGCAGAGAATTGCCAGGAGCCAGGCGAGGACGGCGGCGAGCAGGATTCTCCGGGCGCGGGAATTGACCATTCGGCACCTCGCGATGTCGGGCGCGCAGGGGCGGACGGGCAGCCCGCGACCAGGTCAGCCACGGGTGAGCGCCAGAATAGGAAGAAGCTTTCGCTGATCACCAGGGGACTGACAGAAAGCGACTAACGCCGCGGCCATTCATTCACGCATTGACGGCGATCAAGACAGGCGATGGCGGCCCAGGACCGCCAGCATGGTGTGGTTGGCCTCCCAGCCGTCCGGGAACTTCACCGGCACGTCCAGGTGCACCCGCTCGGTCGACGGGTGCGCGTCCAGCAGCTCGGCTATCCCCGCCCGGGCCACCACCACGCAGGCGTGCCGGTGCCGCGACGCCAGCACGCAGAGCCGCCCCGACTCCAGGTGGAAGGCGGTCGCGTCCCGCCGGCCCGACAGCGGGTGCAACACGATCGTCACGTCGTACTCCCGGCCCTGGAGCCGGTTGGCGGTGTCGACGGTGATGCCCGCGCCGGCCGCGCCGAGGTGCGACCGGATGGCCGCCACCTGGTCGCGGTGCGCGGCCCCGACGGCGATCCGGTCCGCGGTCACCGGCGCGCCGCCGGGCGCCGCCTCGGAGACCGCGATCGCTCCCCGCCGCAGCACCCGCAGCGCCAGCTCCGCGCAGGCCGCCGCGGCCTCGGAATCGGTACGCGGGGTGTGCCGGGCGGGCAGCTCGTGCAGCGCCCAGCCGGCGGCGGCCGCCACCTCGACCGTCGCGTCGAAGCGGTCGCCCGGTCCCGGCTCGGTGAAGGTCAGCGCCCGGTCGGCCGGCTCCGTGCCCGCGCGGAACCCGGTGAACGGGTAGAACGCGGCAGCCACCACCGGCGCGGCGGTGGCGGGCAGCCGCCACGACACCGGCAACCGGTGCACCGGCAGCTCCGGGTTGTGCCGCAGCAGGGTGGCCACCGCCGACTGCATCGGATCCCAGGTCAGCCCGGTCCACCGCGCGGTCTCCACAGTCGAAAAGGGGTCGAGCTGCCCCGGGTCGCCCACGAACAGCGCCCGCTCGAACCGCCCGGCCACGCGCAGCAGGGCGTCCGAGCGCATCTGGTACGCCTCGTCGACGATCGCCCACGGCCAGACGCCCTCGGCGACGGTGGCCCACTTCGCAGCCGTACCGATGATGACGGCCGCACCACCGAGGTCGGCGACCTTGGCGGCGACCCGGACCGTCTCGTGGCCCTTCACCCGGTCGGTCGGCTGGTAGTCGGCGGCGGAGAGCCGCCCGATGCGCAGCTCGGGGGCCTTGCGGGCGAGCCGGTCGACGAGGTCGTCGACCTGCTCGTTGGTCTGCGCCACGATGATCAGCGGCTCGCCGGCGGCGGCCAGCTCGGAAGCGGCGCGCACCACGAGGGTGGACTTGCCGGCGCCGGGCGGGGAGTCGACCACCACGCCCCGGTGGTCGCCGGAGCGCAGGTCGGCCAGCACGGCGGTGATCACCCGCTCGGCCGCGACGGCCGGCGGCGCTGCCAGTTCCGCGAGCATGAACCACCCTCCCCGAGCCGACTGCCGCGCCCCGCCACCATACGAGCCGGGTCCGTCAGCGGCGACGCTCCCCCGCCTGCTCAGGGATGAACGCGGCGAGGAAGTCGTCGACGAGTCGGGTCTGTGTCGCGGCCGGCAGCCGGTCGGAGTCGAACAGCGCCTGAACCACCAGGCCGTGCGTGAACGCCAGCACGGTCGTCGCAAGCCGGCCCGAGTCACCGTCGGGAAGCTCGCCCAGCCGCTGGGCGTCCTCTATGGAGGTGCGCAGCTCTGCCCGGATGCGTTCGTAGCGAAGGGTCTGGGCGGCGAACAGGTCGGGGTCGGACAGGGCGACGTCCCAGGAGCCGACCCAGATCCGGTTCATCGCCACCGCATCGGGAGTCAGCGGGAGGATGTTGAGCATCTGCGTGCGCAACGCCGCCAGTCCGGGCGCGGGAGCGGCCTGCCGGGGGCGCTGCGCGGTGCGTACCTCGAGAATGTCGAGGGCGTGGGCGATCAGCTCGCGCTTGCCCGCGAAGTAGTGGGTGACCAGTCCGGTCGAGGAGCCCAGGGCCGCCGCGACGGCGCGCATGGTGAGGCCGCCGAACCCGTGCTCGGCCAGGACCTGCCAGACCGCCTCCGAGACGTCCTGCCGGCGGGAGTCATGGTCGGTTCGTGCGGGGGTCATGGCCTGTTAGCGTACATGCCAAACGTTTGTTATGTACGGAGGTTGTGATGTTCGCGTTGCCCCTCACCGACTCGGCCGTGCTGCGCCCGCTGGAGCCCTGGCACGCCGAGGAGTTCCTCCACCACCTCGACCGGGCGCGCGGGCACATCCTGCCGTGGGTCTCGCCCGCGTTCGTCGCCCGCGACCTCGACGGGGCTCGCGCGGTACTGCGGCGTTACGCGGACAAGCGGGCCCAGGACAGCGGCGGCATCTGGGGAATCTGGCTCGACGGCCGCCTGGTCGGCGGCGTCATGCTCGTCTCCTTCGACACCGCGCTGGGCCTCTGCGAGGCGGGCTGCTGGCTGGAGCCCGGCGCACAGGGCCACGGCCTGGTCACCCGCGCCGCGGAGCGGATCATCGACTGGGCCGTCGAGGAACGCGGCATCGCTCGCGTCGAGTGGCGCACCAAGTCGCGCAACGCGCGCAGCATCGCGGTCGCGCAGCGGCTGGGAATGAGCCGCGACGGAACGCTGCGCCAGGTCTACCCGGACGGCGAAGGCGGACGGATCGATCTCGAGGTCTGGTCCGTGCTGGCCGACGAGTGGCGGGCCCGCCGCGCCGGCCAACCCCGCCTCGCGCGCAGGGGCAGCAGGTCCGCGGAGGTGAAGGCCGAACTCGACGGCCTGATGGCCACCTTCCTGGGGGCCTTCGCCAACCCGGGCGGCACCAAGCCGAACATCGGGGCGATCGAAGAGGTCTTCATCCCCGAAGGGATGATCATCAGCACCGTCGGCGAGACCCCGGTGATCTACGACCTGCGCCAGTTCGTCGAGCCTCGCGAGAAGATCCTCACCGACGGGACGCTTACCGAGTTCCGGGAATGGGAGACCACCGAGATCTACGGCTCGATCGCCCAGCGGTTCAGCGAGTACCGCAAGTCGGGCTACCTCAACGGCGAGTGGTTCGAGGGCCGGGGCGTGAAGACGACCCAGTTCGTCAGGACCCCGTCGGGCTGGAAGTTGAGCTCGCTGGCCTGGGACGACGAGCCGACCCTCGGGCAGGCTACGGCAGCTGCCTGAGCGGGACCGAACGCGGCCACCACGGTCCCTGCAGCGCCGAGGATCGCTGCTTCCGGCGAAACTGCCACCCGGGCCCGGGCAGGTCCTGTCGGTCCCGCCCGGGCCCCTCTGTGTCAGCGGCGCCCGCGGGTGTTCAGCACGATGGCGGTGGTGATCAGCCCAGCGCCGATGAGCCCGGCCGAGCTCAGGCGATCGCCGAGGAACAGGGTGGCCAGGAGTGTGGCGACGAGTGGTTCCAGCAGCGCGATCAGCGCTGCCGTACCGGCCGGGGTGGTGCGCAGGCCGCGGAAGTACAGGGCGTACGCCATCGCGGTGGGCACGGCGCCCAGCAGGAGCAGCAATCCCACGGACGTCGGGGTCGGGGCGAAGTTCATGCCGGACGTCAGTGTGGACGCGGCGGCGAGCACGGCCCCGCCGATGGCGAAGCTCACGCCGGTGGCGGTGAGATCGTCGAGACCGGCGACGGGCCGGGTGCCGATCAATGTCATCGCGGCGAAGCCGGCGGCCGACAGCAGCGCGAGTCCGCCCCCGGTGAGCGCGCCGGTGGTGGTGATGCCGTCAGCCGGCGTGCCGACGAGCAGGGCCAGACCGGCCACGGCCAGCGCCACCGCGGCGAGCATCGACGCGCTGACCCGCCGCCGTCCGGTGACCCGTTCAGCGGTCAGGACCAACGCGGGTGAGGCGCCGATGGTGAGCAGGGTGGCGAGGCTGACGTTGGTCAGCGACACCGCGGCGAAGAAGCAGGCCTGGAAAACCGCGGCGAGCAGTGCGTTCACGGCCATCCGAGCCCAGGCTTCCCGGCGGCGGGGCAGCGGTTTTCGCGTCAGGCAGAGCCAGCCGATGACGAGCAGGCCCGCGACGGCGAGCCGGTAGGACGCCACCGCGAGCGGTGACAGCCCCGTTTCGTGGGCGAGGAGGCTGCCGGTGGGGCCACCGGTGCCCCACAGCACGCCGGCGAGGACAAGCGACCACAGGCCGGTGGCGGAGCGTCGGGCGGCAACCACCGGTTGTTCGGAGACAAGCATGAGGAAATTGCTCCTGCGACGAGAGGAATGGGGGTCGCGGAAGCGGGGCGTGCCGGACTCAGCGCTGGGTGAACCGCGTGTGCAGCCGACACCGGCTGGACACGATGAGCAGAGGCGCCCCGCTCAGGAGCGCGGCGGTGAGATGATGTCGAAGGTCCGGCCCATGACCCGATCCTATGCACCGCCCGTGGTCGCCGACGTGCTGGACCGCGAGAATCTGCTCGCCGCCGTACGGGACGTGCTAGCGGCGGTGCGCCCCTGGTCAACCCCAGCGGTCGTGGAACAGCGCCATCTCCACCTCGTCGGGCTCGATGCCCCGGCGGTGCGCCTGGTCCGCCGCCCAGCCGAGGTAGGCGAGCCACTCCTCCGACACCCATCCAGACTCGCGTCGCACACCGGCGTCGACGGGCAGCCGACGCCGAACGACGCTGTCGAGGATCAGCGGTTGCCGGCCGGCCGCGCCCCGCCGGTAGCCGGCGAAGTAGAGCAGCTTGGTGAAGAACGCGGGGCCGAGCCGCGGCAGCCGCGACTCGTTCGGGTCACGCAGGCGCTGGTAGGTGGTCCGCGGGGCATCCTCCTCCGGGACCGGTGGGCGCAGCCCTTCGAGCGCGTGCGCCAGCCGCTTGCCGTCCGGGTCGCCGTCGAGGGACCGCGTGGCACGCCACGGGCCGTAGCCGATCGGACCGTAGCCCCAGATGAGCACCGCGCTCAGCAACTGCCGGGGGTCCGCCGCTCCGGCGCGCCACGCCTCGGCAACGGCGAAGACGTCCCGCCGCCACACCGACCCGACCTCTGGGAACCCGTCGGGCCAGGCGTCTGGCGGAAGCGCGGCACGCCACTTTTCGATGTGCACGGTTACTGGTTTCGGCTCGCCGGGGAGCGCCGGACTGGGCGGCTGGCTCACGCATCCTCCTCGATGTGGTGGGGATCGCTGACCGGTCACTCGAACGCTAATGACGGCGCCGGGGCGCACGCTGCCCCGCCCGGGCAGGTGGCGGTATCACATGGGACCGCCGTTCAGAACCGCCATCGCGCCGTCCGGACTCGGCGCTGCTTGCGCACGGCGTGCTCGACCCGGACCGTCAGGAGCGGCGCTCCCCCACCCGGTAGCTGACCAGGTTCGGGTCGGCCCGTAGCTGCCGCTCGGTGAACTTGATCGTGTCCCAGCCCTTGCGGGAGTAGAGGGTGGTCTGGTCGGCGTACCAGGGCGAGTTCGGGTTGGCCGACTGTGAGTAGGTGAGCAGCTGCCGACCCGACGGCCCGTCCGGCCCCAGCTCGACGGCCATGAGGTACGAGGTGCCGTGCCGCACCTTCGGGTAACCGACGCCGGGCACCAGCATGTCGACGGCCATGTTGAACGCGCCCGGCTCCGGCCGGCCGCCGTGGATCGGAATCCGCCGGCCGCCACGCGGCTCGGTCTGGAGGTCACCGAGGCGGGCGTCGAGGGGGATGCCGGCCAGCCGGCGGACGGCGTCGGCCAGCGCGGTGCGTACCTCCGGGTCGTCGACGGCGAGGCGCCGCGGGCTGGTGAGCGGCGCGGCCGGGTCGAACCGGTCGGCGAAGCGCAGCCCGCCGGCCAGGGTGAACTCGCTGAACAGGTGCGCGCCCCGGCTGTCCAGGTCGACCCGCAGGTCCCAGCCTCGCAGGGCCTTACAGGCGGCGGTGAGGTCCGTTCTGGTCCCGTCCGACGCGGCGGCCACCGGATGGGCGGTGCAGACCTTCACGAGGTCGTCGCGGACCAGCTCGCCGGCGTACGTCCGGTTGCCGAGGGTGACCGCCCACAGCCGGTCGACCGTGAAGCGGGTGCCCGGGAGCCCGTCGGTGCCGGCGAGGCGCTGCCGCACCTGCTCCACGCCGAGGCGGGTACGCAGGCTCCGCTCGGTCCGCTCGTCGCCGATGGCGCGCGGGAAGCCGGTCAGCGGGTGGGCCGGGTTGGCCAGCCAGTAGCTGTCGTTGGAGTTGGTCACGTAGTCACGGCGGACCAGCGTGGGCAGGTGGCCCGGGCCGAGGATGCCGGGCACCGCGGCGTCCGGGTCGCGGCCCAGCGCGCAGCGGGACCGCGAGCCGTCGAGGACGGCCTGGCCGCTGGTGGCGTAGAGGTCGCGCCAGGCGGGCGGGATGCAGGCGGCGGCGAGCCGGTCGGTCACCCGGGGCACGACCGAGTGGTCGGCATAGAGGGCGGCGCCGGTGCTGTCGGCGGCGATCACGTTGACCCAGGGCAGGAACTGCCGCCGGTCCAGCTCCGCGCGTAGCTCCCTGATGGTGTGCGCGCGCCCCATCGCGAGCCAGCCGTCGAGCGCGCGGAGGTTCGCGGCATTGGGGTCGGAGATGGCGTACGCGGTGTCGGCGGTCCAGTCGAAGACGCCGGGTACCAGCACGACCGGGCCGAAGTGGGTGTCGTAGAGAGTACGGCGTTCGCCTGATCCGTTGACGGCGACCGTGCGGGCGGTCATCTTCCGTGGCTTGCCGTCGTAGAGGTAGCTGGTCGGGTCGCCGGGGACGAGGGTGAGCTTGTGCCAGACGAAGCGGCGGGCCGTGGAGACGGTGTGGCTCCAGGCGAGCCGGCCGTTGTGGCCGATCTCGACGAGCGGGTCGCCGACCAGGGCGGCGCCCTCGACGTCGTAGCGGCCGGGCACCCTGAGGTGCATCCGGTAGAACCGTTCCGGGCCGTCCCACGGGAAGTGCGGGTTGGCCAGCAGCATTCCGGCGCCGCTGACGGTGGCGTCGCTTCCGAGTCCGTACGCGTTGCTGCCCAGCCCGGCGGGCGCGCCGTCGCGGGCCTTCACCACGGCGGTGGCCTTCGGTGCGGGCAGTTGGCCGCTGATCTCGCCGGCCTGTTCCGGCCCGCCCGCGCCGGTTTGCTTCCTGGTGCTCTGGCCTGGCCGCCTCGCGCTGCTTCCGGCTGGCTGGTGTGGCGGGCCGACGGCGGGTGGGGCGGCGGCGATGATGCCGTCGGCGAGGGCGGCGGAGCCGGCGCGGACCATGGTGGCCCAGTGGATGCGCCAGATGTCCAGCTCGGTGATCGGGCGCACCCACGGCCTGCCGGCGCAGGCCGGGTCGGTGAGGCGGGCCGGGCCGGTGCGGCGCAGGTAGGCGTTGTAGCCGGCGGCGAAGCCGCGGACCTGGTCGCGGACCTCCTGCGACGGGGCGTGGATGCCGTCGCGGGGGCCGGTGAGCAGCCGCTCGACGGTCCTGTCGTCGATGGCTTTCTGGTGGAACAGGTCGCTGGTGATGTTGCTGCCGTCCTCGCCGGTCGGGCCGAACCATCGGGTGCGCTGGGCGCGGACGGTCGCCACGTTCTCGGCGATGAGGCAGATGTTGTCCTCGGCCTGGGCGTAGCCGACGCCGAAGCCGAGGCTGCCGAAGTCGCGGGCGGTGATGTGGGGGACGCCGTAGGAGGCGCGGCGGATGAGGGCCTGGTAACCGCTCGCCCGGGCCGCGGCGGGGCCGGTGGGGACGATCAGGGTGACGGCGAGCAGGGCGAGGGCGGTGATCGCGGCGAGCCGGCGTCGCCACGGGTGTGAATGGGGCATGAGAGTCCTCCTCGCCTGTCAACCGTCCAAATCGGCTTGAAGTTCACGATGCCTGATTGATGCGAACATTCAGCGAAATTGCTATTTCAATCCTTTTTGGCGGCTTCGGGCGGACTGCCAGGAGCGGAGGGCGTCTCTGATTTCCTGCACCAGCAAGAGGTCCGTGATCCGCCACGCGGGTGGTACGGCGAGCTTCGGTGCCACCTCACCGGCCGCGCCGCGTCAGCCGCCTCTCAGCGCGAACGCTGGTCGGTCGACGGCTGGGCCGCCAGCCGAGGTTCCACATCCTCCGGCAGCTCAATACCGCAGAGCGCGTGGATGTAGTCGTCGTCGCGGATGAGGTTGCGCTCGCCGCAGTCGAGGCAGTGCCGGAAGACGACGGCCGCCGTGAAGCCCTCCGGACGGCAGATGCCCGCCTTGTCGAGGGCGCCCGCCACCGCCGCCCAAACGCCAGAGCGGCGGCCGCGGTGGACAATCACGCTGGTCAGGCCAGCTGGACCTGCCGCGGGCGCCGCGTCGATCGTGGGAGTGCCTCATCGGAGTTCGCGCCGGCTGTGCGGGACAACACAGCGCCAGGTCATCACAAGCCCGACCGGTACCCCGTCCACAGAGGTGAGACCAGCAGGAAGGAACCGAAGCCATGAGAGTCCTAATCGCCGGCGCCTCGGGCGCCATCGGTACGCCCCTCACCCGCCAACTCATCGCCGCCGGCCACCAGGTCGTCGGCATCAGCCGCAGCCAGTCCAACGCCGAGCGGCTGCGCGGTGCCGGTGCCGAGGCCGTGGTGGCCGACGTGCTGGACCGGGAGAACCTGCTCGCCGCCGTACGGGGTGTGCGGGCCGACGCGGTCATGCACCAGTTGACCGCGTTGCGCACCACGAACATGCGGGCGGCGCTTCAGGGCACGAACAGCCTGCGTACCACCGGAACCGCCAACCTCCTCGCGGCCGCCCGGGCGGTCGGCGCCCACCGCTTCCTCACCCAGTCGATCGTGCTCGGGTACGGCTATCACGACCACGGCCCGCACGTGATCACCGAGGACGACCCGTTCGCCGAGCCCGTGAGCGGCAAGCTCGGGGAGGCCGTCGCGGCCATCGGCTCCACCGAGGAGCAGGTGTTCTCGGCCGACGAGCTGGAGGGTGTCGCGCTGCGCTACGGATTCTTCTACGGGCAGGACAGCATGACCCGGATGATCGTCGACCTGCTGCGCAAGCGCCGGTTGCCGGTGCCCTCGTCCGGCGGCTTCGCCAACTTCATCTATCTGGACGACGCCGCCGCCGCGACCGTGGCCGCCCTGGAGAAGGGGCGCGCCGGGCAGGCGTACAACATCGTCGACGACGAGCCGGTGCGCTGGGGGGATTACCTGGACACGTTCGCCGCCGAGCTCGGGGCACGCCGGCCGTGGCGGGTGCCGAGCTGGATGCTGCGGCCCATCCCGTACGTCCACGCCATGATGACCACCTCGATGCGCGTCTCCAACGCCAAGGCCAAGCGTGAGCTGGGCTGGGCTCCGGCGGTGCCGACGTACCGCGAGGGCATCCCGCTGGCGGCGAGAGCGAACTCCTGAACCTGCGCACCCTGACCGCCACGGGCGCACCCCGGCGGATCCGGCGCACCCTGACCGCCACGACGGCCGGGGCGCTCGCGCTGCTCGGCGCCCTCCTCGGCGTCGTTGGCGCCTATGTCGGGTTGGCCAGCGTGCTGCACCGCGACCTCGACGCGCTCACCGACGTGCCGGTCGCGCACCTGGCGGCGACGGTTGTCGGGCTGCCGCTGCTCGCCGCGGTCGCCGGGTGGGTGCTCGCCGGCCGCGAACCACAATGGCTGGGCCGCCGCCGGCTGGACTAACTGCCCGAATCCGGGTGCTGGCCCGTCAAGCGATGGTGTTCAGCTCGGCCAGCGCGTCGTCGGGAAGGGTCAGCGCAGCGGCGGAGACGTTCTCGCGCAGGTGCGCGACGGACGAGGTGCCGGGGATGAGCAGGATGTTCGGGGAGCGCTGTAGCAGCCAGGCCAGCGCCACCGCCATCGGTGTGACGCCGAGGCGGGCGGCGACCCCGTTCAGCTCCTCGGACTGCAGCGGGGAGAAGCCGCCCAGCGGGAAGTAGGGCACGAACGCGATGCCCTGCGCGGCGAGGGAGTCGATGAGGGCGTCGTCGTCCCGGTTGGCGATGTTGTAGAAGTTCTGCACGCACACGACCGGCGCGATGGACTGCGCCTCGGCAACCTGCTCGGCGTTGACGGTGCTGAGCCCGAGATGCCTGATCAGCCCCTGCTGCTGCAGCTGCGCGAGGACCGTGAACGGCTCTTCGATCGAGCCGGGGGTGGGCCGGTCGAACCCGCCGACGCGCAGGTTGACCACGTCGAGCACGTCGAGGCCGAGGCGGTCCAGGTTGTCGTGCACGGCCTGGCGCAGCTGCTCCGGCGCGAGGGCCTGCGGCCAGTTGCCCTCGGCGTCGCGCAGCGCCCCCACCTTGGTCACGATGTGCAGGTCGTCGGGGTACGGGTGCAGAGCCTCCCGGATGATCTCGTTGGTGACGTACGGGCCGTAGTAGTCGGCCGTGTCGATGTGGTTGATCCCCAGGTCGACGGCCTCCCGCAGCACGGCGACGGCGGCGTCGCGGTCGGCCGGTGGACCGAAGACGTGCGGGCCGGCCAACTGCATCGCGCCGTACCCCATCCGGGTGACCGTCAGATCCCCCAGGCTGAAGGTCCCGCCGGGAAGGCTGGTCAGTGTCATGGGAATTCCTCTCCCTGTTGTCGCAAATCCGCAAGCTTCCCGCCGACGGGGCCAGCAAACCCTCGCGCCGGCTGGGGAACGCCCCATCGCGGGCGGACCGGTGGCCGCAGCAGCCCGGCGCGATCATGCTCAATCCGGGTGGGGGCGGACAACATCGCCGCCGCCCCGGGGCGGGAGCGCCCCGGGTTCAGGTCCGTACCTGCTCGGCGGCTCGGGCGAGGTGGGTCAGGAGGGTGGCGGTGGCGGGCGGGTCGGGCGGCTGCCCGTACACGGCGGCGTCGATTCGCCGGCCCGGGCCGGGTAGCCGAACCGCTCGTACCCGGGTGTGTCGTTGCGCGGCCAGGGCCAACCCGGGCAGGGTGGTGACCCCAAGGCCGGCGGCGACGAGTGCCTGGACGGCGACGTAGTCGTCGGTGGTGAAGGCGATGTCGGGCCGGAAACCGGCTTCGGCGCAGCTGTGCACCAGATGGGCCCGGCACCGTTCGCAGCCGGTGATCCAGCGCCGAGCGGCGTGGTCGGACAGCCGGTCACCGGCCATGTCCAGGGGCGTGACCAGGTAGATCGGCTCGGTGAGCAGGCGGATGCCGCGCAGCCCGGTGTCGTCGGACGTGTCGGGGTAGGTGAACAGGACGGCGACGTCGACCTCGCCGGCGCGGAGCAGGCGGACCGCGTCGGGCGGTTCGGCTTCGGTGAAGCGCAGTTCCACGTCGGGGTGCTCGGCGACGAAGGCGGCGGCGGCCTGCGGCACGAACGTGCCGAGCGCGGACGGGAACGCGGCCAACCGGACCCGGCCGGCGCGCAGCCCCGTGTACGAGGCGAGGTCGGCTTCGGCCGCGTCGAGCCGCCCGAGGATCTCCTCTGCCCGTTGGGCCAGCATCCGGCCGGCTTCGGTGAGCCGGATACCGCGGCCCACGCGCTGCACGAGTTGGCTGCCGGTTTCCGCCTCGAGCCGAGCGATGTGGTGGCTCACCGACGCCTGGGCGTACCCGAGGGCGCGGGCGGCCCCGGTGACCGAACCGCACCGGGCGACCGCGGCGAGCACCCGCAGCCGTGTCACGTCGAGCACGGCGCAAACATATCAACCGGACCGATGAAACCTGCCGAGGATTGGCATTGGACCGATGGAAGGTCGGGCGGCGACGATGGGTGAATGGACAACGCCCTGACCTTCGCCGACGTCGTCGCCGCGCAAGATCTCCTGGCCGGGCACCTACCCGCCACGCCGATGTGGTCGTATCCGGCGCTGGACGCCGTAGCCGGCGCCACGGTGTACGTGAAGCATGAGAACGTGCAGCCGGTGGGCGCGTTCAAGGTGCGCGGCGGGCTCACCCTGCTCGCCGGCCTTCCCGCCGAGCAACGCGAGCGCGGCCTGGTCACCTACTCCACCGGCAACCATGCCCAGTCCATCGCGTACGCGTCAGCCATCTTCGGAGCACCGTGCACGGTCGTCATGCCCCTGACGGCCAGCGCGGAGAAGGTCCGGGCGCTGCGTGCGCTCGGCGCCACCGCGGTTCTGCACGGTCCGGACCTGGCCGCCGCCCAGCGGCACGCGGAGCAGCTGGCGACAGCCGCCGACGCGCTCCTGGTCAGTCCCGGTGACACCGCGGCGCTGCTGGCCGGCGTCGGGACGCTGTACGTGGAGGTCTTCACGGCCCGCCCGGACCTGGACGCGGTGGTGGTGCCGGTCGGCAGCGGCACCGGCGCCGCGGCGGCATGCCTTGTCGCCGCCAAGCTCGCCCCGCATTGCCGGGTCATCGCCGTCCAGTCCGCGGCCTCCCGGGCCGCGTACGACTCTTGGCGGGCCGGTACGTGCGTCGAGCGTCCCAACCGAACCGGGGTCGACGGGCTGGCCACCGGGCGCGGGTTCGCCCTGCCGCAACAGCTGATGCGTACCGGCCTGGCCGACTTCCACCTGGTGGACGACGAGCAGATCGGCGCCGCGCAACGGCTGCTGGCCAGCCACGCGCACACCCTCGCCGAGGGTGCCGGAGCCGCCGCGCTCGCCGCCGTACTCGCCCGCCCGGACACGTTCGCCGGCCAGCGCGTCGCGGTGGTGTGCACCGGCGGCAACGCCTCGGCCGCGGAGATCGCCGCGCTGGGCGCATGACGCCTCGACCTCGAGCGCCAGATCCTGGCCGGCCAGAGCGCCCGCTAAGGTTAGAGCAGCCTGACTCGCAGGCAAGAATCCCGGAATGGCCGGAAGGGCCACAAGTTTGACGGGCGAGAGCGGTGACCGCGGCGAGCCGGCGTCGCCACGGATGTGAATAGGGCATCAGAGTCCTCCTCGCCTGCCAACTGTCCAAATCGGGTCGAAGTCCACGATGTCCGTGTGATGCGAACTTTCAGGGAAACTGCTATTCAATCCGTTTGGCGGCTTCGGACGGACTGCCAGGAGCGGAGGGCGTCTCTGATTCGCTGGCTTTCGTGGCGGGCCTCGTCCCGCTCGTGCGTACGGCGTTGCAGTTCGAAGGCGAGCCGGTGCAGCAGCGCGTCGACGTCCTCGGGTCGGTAACCCTTTCGTGCGGTAGGGATCCGTAGGGCGGCGATCCGGGTCGGGGTGAGCGGGCCGGCCAGGGCGTGGCGGCTGCGGTAAACGGTCATTGCCACGGGATCCGGTTCGGCAGGTGCAGGTGATTGGCGGGCACGCCGGCGGCGAGCAGCCGCAGCCGCGCGCCGGCCAGCATCAGCGGCGGCCCGCAGACGTAGACGTGCTGGCCCGGGCGGTGGTGGTAGAGGCCGACGGTCAGCGCGTCGCCCTGCTCGGCCGGCTCCGCGTAGAGGTCGTGGGAGAAGAACGCCGGCACGATGGTCAGCCAGTCGTGGCGCAGCTTGTCGAGGGTGATCGCGTCGTACAGGCTCTCCACCGATCGGGCCCCGACGACCAGCGTGACCCGTCGGCTGCCCGGGCTCGCCGCGACCTGCTCGACCAGGGCGCGCAGCGGGGCCAGGCCGGTGCCGCCGGCGACCAGCAGCAGGTCTCGACCATCGCCCAGGTGCAGGCCGGTGTCCGCGGGTGGACCGAGGTGAAGGAGTTCGCCGGGGCGTACCTCGTGGACCAGGCTGGTGGAGACGGCGCCGCCGCGGACCGCGCGGACATGCAGCTCGACGGTGCCGTCCGGGCGCGGCGCGTTCGCCGGGCAGTACCAGCGCCACCGGCCCGGGTGGCGCGGCGTGCAGACCGGCACCGCCTGGCCGGGCCGCCAGAGCAGCCGCCGCCACGGCCGTACGGTGAGGACGGCGATGCCGTCGGCGGCCCGGTCATGGTCGATGACCTCCGCCGGCCACCAGGCCGGGCCTTCCCCCGCCCGGCGGGCGGCCCGCTCGACCCTTCGCCAGGGCACCCTGGTCCGTAGCGCGTCGTCGATGACTCCCTCGTGCTCCGGTCGCAGGCCGTAGTGGCGGTAGGCGCGGCCGAGCACGGTGAGCAGCGCCAGTCTGTTGGGTCGGCTGTCCTCGCGCGTGAGCTGACGCAGCGCGGCCTCGACGAGCGGGCCGTCCCGCTCGGGCAGCAGGCCGGGACAGCGGTCCTCGACCTGTTCCCAGAAGGTCGGCCGGCTCAAGGCTCCGGTCAGGTAGTCGGTGGCGCGGCGGTGCTGGGCCTCCGACCAGCCCAGGTGCGGCAGCTCCTCCCCGGTGGTCAGCGTCCGCGCGACGTGCGCCTTCAGCCGGTCCCAGTCCAACCCCATCAGGTACGGGGACAGCTCGGCGTCCGCCGCGACGAGGCTGAGCCAGCGGGCGGCTGCCTCTCGAAACTCCGCCTCGGTCACGCCGGGTCCCCGAGCTGGTCTCCGCTGAGGCCGGCGGCTTCGAGCGTTGCGTGGCCCCAGCGGGCCAGGCGGCACGGGTAGATGACGTGTTCGCTGCGGCAAAGCAGGGCGTGCGGCCAGGGCTCGGGTACGTGGACCCGGACCGCCCGCGCGGCGAGGGCCAGGTCCTCGTCGGTAACCGGGGTGAGCACGGGGAAGTCGGCGAGTGCGGCGGACATCGGTGGGCGCCTCCGGCATCGTGGTGCGTGGAGTGGCGCCGGGGCGGGCGGGGACGGTCGCCGTCGTTCGGGTCGACGGCGACCGGAGCCAGCACCCGCCCCGGGCCATGCATTCACCCTGGTCAGCCGCTCGAACCGACAACACGACTACGCACTGCACCTTGGCGGAAACTGCGCTGCACTTGTTGGCGCTAAGCTGCCCCAATACCGATCTCGACGTGATCGAAGGCGGCACGATGACGACCGTGCACCGATGGACCGGCCGGGAGACGCGAGCTCTACGCCAGGCACTGCGAATGAGCATCCGGGAGTTTTCGGCGCACCTCGGCGTTGCTGAACGCACCGTGTCGAAGTGGGAAGCCGGGCAGAAGGCGGTTCGCCCGCGACTGGAGATGCAGGC
This sequence comes from Micromonospora sp. MH33, assembly GCF_003013775.1. Taxonomy (NCBI): domain Bacteria; kingdom Bacillati; phylum Actinomycetota; class Actinomycetes; order Micromonosporales; family Micromonosporaceae; genus Micromonospora; species Micromonospora sp. MH33. The sequence goes on along the minus strand of NZ_MUYZ01000045.1, from coordinate 5,804 downwards.
CGCTCTCGATACGGCACTGAGCAAGGCCGGCGAGGACGTCCGCGACCGGTTCACGGTGATGCTCCATACCGACGAGTCACGCCCCGTCTCCGGGGCTGTCCAGCCAGATCTCGGCACACTCGCGCGTCAGCGGGTGGCCGCAGCCCGTGCCGCCACCGCCCAGACTGCCGACGAATTCGCGGAACTGCTAGCTTCCGCCCTCGGCTGGCGCCCGAATGGCGAGACGGTACTGAGCTGGGAGAGCAACGAGACCCCGCCCGGCGACGTCATGCTCGCGCTCAACACGCTGGAGCGGCAACCTACGCCGCGGCCGTCCGATGCGCTTGCCGGTTTGACAGCCGTCTACCCGAGCCGGTCGCAGCTCTCGGCGCACCTACCGCCGGACCAGCTTCTTGACGGCGCCCAGGACATCCGAGCGGTCGGCCTGTCGCTCAATATGCTCTGCCAGGGCTACGCCGACCGCCGCTGGCAGGCGCTACTCGCGAACGGCGCCCGAGTCCGATGCCTCTTCCTCAATCCGGCCGGCTCGGCGATCCAGGCCCGCGAGGTGGAGGAAGGGTTCCCGGCTGGTCAGCTCTCGGCGCTGACCAAGCTCAACATTGAAACGCTGCTACGGGTGCGTGACCGGTTGCCTGCAGACCTGCAGGACAGCATGAACCTCGCGACCTACGACGAGACGCTTCGCTTCAACATCGTCTTGGTGGACGATCTGTGTGTGGCGCAGCCCTACCTCGCAGACAGCCGCGGCATCGACTCCCCCGCCTTCGTCATTGGCCGTGACGAGGCGGGAACCGGGCTGTACCCGGTGTTTGAGCAGGTCTTCGAGTCGCAGTGGCAGCGGCGGCGGGTGCTGTGAGCGACTACCATGACCTGCTGCCGGTCGCGGTGGAAGCCGTGAGGCGCGCGTCCGAGACGATGCGGCGGCGACCACCAGGCATGCTCACCGTGAAGGGTGACCGCGACGTCGCCTCGGAAGTGGACTACGCGATCGAGCGTGAGGTCCGGACGTTCCTGGTCACAGAGACGCCTGAGATCGGCTTCCTCGGCGAGGAAGAGGGACCAGTCGGCCCGGCCGAGATGCAGTGGGTCCTCGATCCGATTGACGGCACGGCAAATTTCGTACGCGGCCTGCCCCTGTGCGCCGTCTCGCTCGCTCTCGTGCACGGGAGCGAGGCGGTCCTCGGCGTCATCGAGCTGCCCTTCCTCGAATCTCGATTCACCGCCGCCAAGGCCGACGGCGCCTACGCGAACGGCCAAAGGATCAGGGCGAGCAGCATCAGCCGCCTGAGCGACGCCATCGTCGCCGTTGGCGACTACGCGGTAGGCACGGACGCCGAGGACAGGAACCGCTTACGACTCGCCCTGACAGCTCAGCTCGCCGCTGACGTACAGCGAGTACGCATGACCGGCAGCGCTGCACTCGACCTGGCATGGCTCGCCGAGGGTAGGCTGGACGCCGCGCTGACCCTGTCGAACCATGCCTGGGACATGGCGGCAGGAGTAGTCATCGCACGGGCAGCGGGAGCCGTCGTCGTCGACCAAGACGGTGGGGATCATGACCTCCACTCGACCGTCACTCTCGCGGTCGCACCTCTGCTTGCGGAGGCTGTCCTTGCGACTTACCACAAGGCTGCCTCCGCGGCGACGGGCGATCAATGATCTTGCGACTCCGGCCGGTTGAACGCCCCGGAAGCGCCCGCCGCGTGCCCTTGCCGTTGACAGCCGTTGACCAAGGCGGCGAAAGCGTCCTCGCGATCCTCGGCCGCGCTGGAGATCGGGTCGCGGCTCGATACGTCGCGGTTGCCGACAGTGCTGGTCGGTCGACGGGCCCAGGTACACGTCGACTTGGCGGCAGCGGCGTTCATGTCTCCGGCGATCGATCAGTCTCCGTGCTGCACCTTCTTGAGGCCGAGCGGGTGGGCGCCGAGGTGGTTTACGCCAATGTGCAGGCGCGAGCGCTACTGCTGGACCTGCTGGCCAAGGAACGGCGGGCGCCTACGCCAGGGCTGCGGCCGCTGGCGGAGCGGGCTGGGCTGCTGGCATGAATCGACGGGGTGTGCTGGCTCTGGTGGTCTGTGCCGCTCCTCCGGTGCTGCGGATCGGTGAGCTGATTGAACTGCTGCTCGCAGACGGGTGGGCCGTCTGCGTGACCGCTACGCCGACAGCGGCGACGTGGATTGATCGGGAGGCCTTGGCGCGCCAGACGGGGTATCCGGTGCGGGTGGAGTGGCGGATGCCCGGTGAGCCGGAACCGCACCCGTCGGCGGATGTAGTTGCCGTGGTGCCGGCCACCTTCAACGTCATCAACAAGTGGGCGCTGGGGATCAACGACACGCTCGCGCTCGGCATCCTCAACGAGACACTCGGCACCGGCATCCCGGTATACGCCTTCCCGAACGTCAAGACTCAGCTTGCCGCCCACCCGAGCTACGACCGACACCTGAGACAACTTGTGAGTGCCGGCGTCCAGGCAATGTCGATGACGAGCGATCCCAACTGGCAGATCGTCGGCGACCGACTCCACGCGTCCACTCGACCCAGGCCTTCTGTTTGATCGGGCTCACGCCGGATCGTCGTCCAAACGGCGACTGCTTCAGACTCGCGTGTTCGTATCTATAACCTGTCTGCATCCTGGCGGGCGCGGTACGCGTTGATCCCGTGACTCGGCCATCTCGGCGGCTTAGGAAACCGATGCTCTATCCCCTGAGCTACGAGGGCGCGAGGGCCTAGTCTCGCGACCTGGGGGTTCACCTGGGGTGGCAGGGAGTGGCACACGTTCACCCACGTTCCCCGCACCCCCGTTCTCCCAGCCAAGGACCACACCCGGAGCACACGCACCCCGGTTTGCGACCGGCGGTCGGCCGCGGTGACTCGCGTTGGCACGGGTTGACCCGGGTTGGCATCCGCTGGAGAGCACACACCGCGCACATCATCGAAGATCATGATGCCGCCCAACTCCCCGGCTCAGGAGTCGCCGGCCGGCAGGGCGCGCCGGGGGCGGCAACCCTCCGCGAGCTCGGGCCCTGACTCAGGCCACGATGCGGACGCAGGAGCAGCGTTCGGCATGAGGCCCGCACGAGGCTCGCCGCCCGGATCAGCCACGGGCTGCCCGGACCCGCTCTCACAGTTTGCCCTCCCGCGAGTCCCCTGAGTCGGGATCCTTTTTGCTTAGGTGGTGCGCCACCACTGTCACAGGCTTCGGCGCGGGTTACGGGTTCGGCAGGGTGGTGCGCCAGGCGGCGGCGAGTGCTGCCACGTCGGGGTATCGGTCGGCGGGTGCCGTGGTGGTGGCACGGACGGCTACCTGTTGTTGGTGGCGAGAGCCGCGCCAGCCGTGTGGGGAGTCGAGGAGATGGTGGATGGTGCGGCCCAGGGTGTAGACGGTGGTGCGCTGGTCGATGACGGTGCCGCAGACGAATTCTTAGGGGGCCATGTACCGGCGGGATCCGGGGAGGCGGTCGGTGTCGAGGGTGAACGGCCCGGGACGGTACTCGTCGAGGTCGATCAGGCGTAGTCGACGGGCGCGGAAGTCGTAGAGGAACCAGCCGTCGTAGAGGTCGACCGCGACGTAGCCGGCGGCGGCGACGGCCAGGTGCGCGTCGAGGATGGTGTCGATGGCCCTTTCGACGTTGCGCAGGGGTAGTTGCTGGAACCGGTACAGGGCGCTGCGGTCCGAACCGTGAACGGTGGCGTGGTTCAGCACGCTGCCGTCATGCCACGGGTAGACAAGTGTCGGCCCGTCGAGGACGTATTGGGGGCGCACGATGGCCGGGTGCCGGACCGCGGCGTGGAACCGGGCGGCCCGCAGCAAGGAACGGCGGCTCCGCACGGTGGTGGCTGTCTTGACGAACCAGCGGCGTCCGGACACCTCAACGCCGTAGGAGACGCACCCGGAGTCCTGGGCGTCGAAGACCACGAACGCGGAGTCCAGGGGTAGCTCCCTCACGTAGAGGACAGTACGGCCGGATCCCTTCGCAGAGCGCGAACGCCGCCCGCAGCGGACGTGGAGAGTCCCATGGTTGTGGCATCGTGTCACCGCAAGGGGGAGGTGACGCAGGTGGATGTGTCGTCCGCGCCGAGAGCAATAGTCAAGAGTTGTGGATGAGAAATCTTGATTAGGCGGCTGTCGCCGTGCTCGTGAGGTGCTCGGCGGCGGGTCGTTCGACGAGTTTGCCGCGTTCGAAGCGGGCGCCGGCGCGGACCAGGGCGACGAGGTGGGGTGCGTTGACGGCCCGCCACCGCTGTTGGGCGGCCTCGATGAGCTTGAACGCTATGGCGAGGCCGGCGGCCTTGGAGCCGGGGCCCTTGGTGACCTTGGTGCGGTGCCGGACCGTGGCGAAGGTCGATTCGATCGGGTTGGTGGTGCGCAGGTGCACCCAGTGCTCGGCGGGGAAGTCGTAGAACGCGAGGAGCTCGTCGAGATCGTCGACGACCTGGCGACGGCTTTGCCGAACTTCGCCCCGTAGGCGAGCTTGAACGCGGCGACGCCGCGCCGGGCGTGGTCGCGGTCTTCGGCGTTCCAGATCTCGGCCAGGGCCTTCTTCGCCCCGGGATGGGCGGATTTCGGTAGCGCGGCGAGGACGTTGGCGATCTTGTGGAACCAGCAGCGCTGCTCCCGTGTCTCGGGGAACACCTCGCGTAGCGCGTTCCAGAACCCGAGCGCCCCGTCACCGACGGCCAGGATCGGGGCGCGCATGCCCCGCCGCTTGCAGTCGCGGAGCAGGTCGGACCATGACCCGGCCGACTCGCGGTAGCCCTCGGCGAGGGCGACGAGTTCCTTGCGGCCGTCGACGCGCACCCCGACCACGACGAGCAGGCACAGTTTCGCCTCGTCCAGGCGCACGTTCAGGTGCACGCCATCGGCCCACACGTACACGTAGTCGACCGTCGACAGGTCCCGACCGCCGAACGCGCGGGCCTCGTCCTGCCACTGGACGGTCAACCGGGTGATCGTGGCCGCGGACAGGCCCGAGCTGGTGCCGAGGAACTGCTCCAACGCTGGCACGAAGTCCTGCGAGGACAGCCCGTGCAAGTACAGCAGTGGCAACACCTCGCTGATCCGCGGGGACTTGCGGCACCACGCCGGCAGGATCGCCGAGGCGAACCGCTTACGCTCGCCGGTGCTCTCGTCGACGCGCTTGTCGTTGACCCGCGTCGCGGCCACCTCCACCGCCCCGGCCGAGGTGAGCACCTGCCGCGGCCTTGCGTGACCGTTGCGCACCACCAGCCTGCGGCCCTGCTCGTCGACCTGGTCGGTGTGCGCGGCGATGTATGCGGCGACCTCAGCTTCGACAGCCGCGGCCAGCATCCGACACGCTCCGTCGCGCACGATCTCGTCGATCAACGACCCACCGGACCCGGCCGGCTCGGACACGGTCGCTGGCGTGGGCTCCTCAGGGTTGACTACCGTAAGCACGGGCGTACCTTCCCGACCCGCGTTGGCACGCGGTTCTACTCGATTCCTCGGACTCGCCGGGAGGGTACGCCCCCACGGCGCTCATCCACAGGTTTCGAGCATTGCTCGCCAGCCCACGATCTCATCGATAAACACAAGCGCGACAGCTTGCCCGCCCCATGAGTGACCACAACAGACAGACAGTGCGACCACCTGACCCGTCGCACGAATAGCATCGACGCGTACAGTTGCAGGGCTGGCATCGTCCACACGTCGGTCACGCCAATGAGCTGCTCAAACTCCAGATCAGGCAAGTGCGGCTGGAGTACTAATAGTGCTTTGTTAGGTTGGGACGAGTTGGCGGCAGAGGGGGCAGAACCCGAGCCAGGTTGCGAGTAGGTACTGCAGT
>NZ_MUYZ01000449.1:0-3750 GCF_003013775.1 Micromonospora sp. MH33 | reverse complement strand
CCTCACCGACGTGCTGGCCGGGGTGGCGGCGCTGCCCGGGCTGGCCGCGGCCGCGCTGCCCGGGCTGGTGGCGGCCGCCCCACCGATCCTGGTCGGTCACTCGGCGGGCGGGCACCTGGCGCTGTACGTGGCCGCGCACGCCCCGGCCACGGTCGGCGGCGTGCTGGCGCTGGCGCCGGTCGCGGACCTCGCCGAGGCCTACCGGCTGGACCTGGACTCCGGCGCGGTGGCCGCGCTGCTCGGCGGCGGCCCGGCCGAGGTCCCCGACCGGTACGCGGCGGCCGATCCATCGTCATTGGTGCCCATTCGAGTACGCACAGTAGCCATGCACGGCACTCTCGATCAGCAGGTTCCGGTCGCCATCAGCCGCTCCTGGGTGGCGGCGGCCCGTGCCACCGGGAGCCCCGCCACGCTGGTTGAGCTGCCCGAATGCGAACATTTCGGGCTGATCGCGCCGGACTCGGCCGCCTGGCCGCAGGTGGTCGCCGCGTTGCGGTCCCTGCACGATGATCTTCCTGGCATTGACGCAGCGTCGCCAAGCAGGTAGAACGCCGAAGGGGCGTTGCACCTCGGCCGCTCCATCGGGAAGGAAATCGGTGTCGCAGATGAACCGCAGGCGGGCGCTACAACTGCTGGCCGCGCTGGGTACCACCGGGCTGGCGGCGGGCTGCGGCTCCGGGACCGACACCGCGGACGAGGCCGAGCCCGGCAACCCAATCAAGATCGGCCTGATCGTTCCGGGCAGCGGCCCGAACAAGGTCGTCGGCGACGAGATCACCAACGGGTTCCAGCTCTTCCTCGCCCTCAACGACGGGCAGCTCGGCGGTCACCCGGTGACGCTGGTGCCGGCCGAGGAGGGCGACACCGCCAAGACCGGCCAGGCCGCCGTCGACCGGCTGCTCAAGGAGGGCGTGCTGGCCCTCACCGGCGTGGTCAGCTCCGTCGTGATGTCCGGCATCCGCGACGCCGTGGAGCAGGCGCGGGTGCCGCTGATCGGCTCCAACGCCTCCCCCATCAGCCTGCAGAGCGTCGTCTACATCTGGCGTACGTCGTACGTGCTGAACGAGCCGGGCGCGGCGCTCGGGCAGTACCTGCGGCAGACCCTGGACGCGTCCAGCAGGATCGCCATCTTCGGCACCCAGGGCCAGAGCAGCCGGGACGTCATCGACGGCCTCCGGAACGGGTACGAGCAGGGCGGCCGGCGGCTGACCGAGGAACCGATCTTCACCCCCGACTACCCCAACCCGGGCAAGGGGGTCTACTCCGGCCCGATCACCAAGGCCCTGGGCCGGCGCCCGGACGCGGTGTTCTGCCACTACTCCGGGGCGCAGGCGGTGCAGTTCATCAAGCAGCTCTACGCCCAGGGGTACCGCGGCCCGATCTACGCGCCGGGCTTCCTCACCGAGGGCACCGTGCTCAGCCAGCTCGACGACGGGGAGAAGGGCGAGGAGCGGGCGCTGATCCAGGAGTGCGGGATCGAGACCGCGCTGAACTACTCGGCCGACCTGAACAACACCGCCAACCGGGTGTTCGCCTCGGCGTACCGCAAGGCGCACAACGCCTCGCCAACCACTTTCGCGATGGCCTCGTACGACGCCGCGCAGGTGCTGGACAAGGCGATCCGGCTGGTCGGCGGCAACCCGACCCCGCAGCAGGTCAACCTGGCGCTCGGCAAGATCGGCCAGGTCGACAGCCCGCGCGGCGCCTGGCAGTTCAACCAGCCGCGTACCCCGCAGCAGAAGTGGTACCTGCGCAAGGTGCAGCTCGACGGCCGGTTGCTCTCCAACGTCGTGATCAGCGAGCTGGCCACGCTCGGCTGATCCTCCCCCGCGTACGCGAAACGGGCGGCCTCCCCTCGGGGAGACCGCCCGTTCCCGTGCGTCAGTGGCGCAGCTCGGCGATGCAGCACTTCACGCTGCCGCCGCCCTTCTTCAGCTCGGCCAGCTCGACCGGGACCGGATGGTAGCCGGCCGCCTTGAGCTTGCCGGCCAGCCGGGTCGCCTCGCTGTTCAGCACCACGTTGAGCCCGTCGCTGACCAGGTTGAGGCCGAAGGCCAGGGCGTCCTCGTCGTCCGCGATCACCGCGTCCGGGAAGAGCTGGGTGAGCACCCGCTGGCTGGCCGCGGAGAAGGCGCCCGGGTAGTAGACGATGTTCTCGTCGTCGATCGAGGCGAGCGCCACGTCCAGGTGGTAGAAGCGCGGGTCGACCAGGCGCAGCGAGACCACCGGCCGGCCGAGCGCCTCCTGCGCCTCGGCGTGCGCTGCCGGCTCGGTGCGGAAGCCGTGGCCGGCGAGGACCAGCCCGCCGTGCGCCTCCGGCAGGTAGGCGAAGTCGCCCTCACCCTCGTTGGTCTCGCTCGGCGCGATGAACCGCCAGCCGTTCGCCTCGTAGAACGCCCGGTGCGCGGCGGCCTCGGCGTGCCGCTGCTCATGCTTGAACTGGGCGCCGTAGACACTGCCGTCCACCACGAACGCGCCGTTGGCGGCGAAGACCATGTCCGGCAGCCCGCGCTCGGGGGTGAGCAGGTGCACCTCGTGGCCGAGGCCGACCAGGGTCTCGCGCAGGCGGTCCCACTGCTTGACCGCCAGCTCGGCGTCGACCGGGGCGGTCACGTCCATCCACGGGTTGATCGCGTACTCGACCGCGAAGTGCTCGGGCGAGCACATGAGATATGTCCGCTTTCGCGGGACTCGCTGCTGGTTCACGGTCACCAAGAGTAGGTACGGTACAACTTTGGTAACAGCCACAACCATTGCTTCCCAGAGGCGGAACGTTGCAGATCGACGCGGTCGACCAGCGAATCATTGCGTTGCTCGTGGCAGATGCCCGCGCCTCGTACGCAGACATCGGCACCCGGGTGTCACTCTCCGCCCCCGCGGTCAAGCGCCGGGTCGACCGGCTCCGATCGGCGGGGGTCATCCGGGGCTTCACCGCGGTCGTCGACCCGGCCGCCGTCGGGTGGACCACCGAGGCGTTCGTCGAGCTGTTCTGCGCCGGCCGGACCACCCCCGCCCAGATCGGCGCCGCCGCCCGGCGGCACCCCGAGGTGGTCGGGGCGTACACGGTCTCCGGCGAGGCGGACGCGCTGGTGCACCTGCGGGCCGCCGACATCGCGCACCTCGAGGAGGCGCTGGAGCGGCTGCGGGCCGAGTCCTTCGTCACCTCGTCGCGCAGCACCATCGTCCTCTCCCGGCTGGTCGAGTCCCCCGGCGTCGGCCCCTCCTCGGCTTGACCTCGACCGCACTTCAGGTCGTCCACTGGACCGCGGGCGTTCGAGAGGGACAACGGGGAGGCGACGTGCGGGCGGTGTGGCTACGGGAGTTCGGCGGGCCGGAGGTGCTGGTCCCGGGACCGGCGCCCGATCCGGTGCCCGGTCCGGGCCAGGTGCTCGTCGAGGTGGCACACGCGAACATCACGTTCGTCGAGACGATGTTCCGGGCGACCGGGTTCGGCCCGTTCGCCGCGTCCCTGCCGGTGATCCCCGGCAACGGCGTCGGCGGGACGATCACCGGAGTCGGCCCCGGGGTGGACCCGGCGCTGGTCGGCCGGCGGGTGGTCAGCGCCACCGGCGGCTCCGGCGGGTACGCCGAGCGCGTGGTGGTGGACCAGGGCGCGCCGATCCCCGTACCGGACGGGCTGCCGCTGGACGCGGCCGTGGCGCTGCTCGCGGACGGCCGGACCGCGCTGATGCTGGCCCGGGCGGCCGCGCTGCGGCCCGGTGAACGGGTGCTGGTCGAGGCGGCGGCCGG
>NZ_MUYZ01000448.1:0-3755 GCF_003013775.1 Micromonospora sp. MH33 | reverse complement strand
GCGCAGAGCGGGGTGGTGGGCGGCGTGCTCGTCGGTCTCGCCGCGCTCGGCGCGGGACGGCTCGGCCGGCGGGCGCTGCTGCCGGGGCCGCCGTGCTGCTGCCCGTGCTGCTGCTCTTCGCCGCCGGCACGGCGGTGCCGCTCTGGGTGACCCGGTACCTGGTCTTCACGGTGCCGTTCGCCTGCCTGCTGGCCGGGGCGGCGCTGGCCGGCGTACGCCCGGCGCCGGCGCTGGCCGTGGTGACCCTGGCCGGCCTGCTGGGGCTGCCCGACCAGGCGGCGCTGCGCCGCACCCACGAGTGGCCGCGGACCGCCCCGGTGGACTACGCGGGCGTGGCCCGGATCGTCGCCGACCACGAGCAACCGGGCGACGCGATCGTCTACTCGCCCCGGGACAGCTGGCTCTTCCCTGACCTGGGCCTGGCGTACCACCTGGGGGCGCGGCGGCCGCGCGACGTGCTGGTGGTACGCGACCAGCGGCAGCGCGCGGACCTCTGGGCGTCCGAGTGCGACCGCCCGGCGGAGTGCCTGGCCGGCGTGGACCGGGTCTGGCTGGTGGTCACGGGCCGGCGCGCCGATCCGCTGGCGGCGGTGCCCGGCGCCAAGGGCGACGCCCTGCGCGGCGCCTTCACGGTCCGCCAGGTCTGGCCCCGTCCCGGCCTCACGGTCGCCCTCCTCACCCGCTGACCCGCGCGGCGGAGGCGGGTGGCCGGTCAGCCGGCGAGGCGGTCGGCGGTGCCGCGGGCCAGGGGGACGACCAGGACGGCCTCGGTGCCGCCCCGGGCACCGTTGCGCAGCTCGATGGTGCCGCGCAGCTCGCCGGTGACCAGGGCCCGGACGATCTGGAGGCCGAGGTTGCCGCCCTTCTCGGCGTCGAACTGCTCGGGCAGGCCCCGGCCGTTGTCGGCGACCGAGACGTGCAGTTGCTTGCGGAACCGGTGCGCGGAGACCACCACGGCCGGCTCCGGAGCGCCCTCGGGGCCGGCCGCGCCCTCTTCGCCGGCCGGCGGGAAGCCGTGCTCGACGGCGTTGAGCAGCAGCTCGTTGAGGACCATCACCAGCGAGGTGGCGATCTCGGCGGGAAGCACACCGAAGCTGCCCTGGCGGCGCATGCCGACGGTCACCTCGGTGGCCGCCACCTCGGTGGCCGCACTGGCCACCCGGTCGACGATGCCGTCGAACTCGACCGCCTCGTCGCTGGACATGGAGAGCGTCTCGTGGACCAGGGCGATGGAGGCGACCCGGCGTACCGACTCCTCCAGGGCGACCCGGGCCTCGGGCATCGCCACCCGGCGGGCCTGGAGGCGGAGCAGCGCGGCGACGGTCTGCAGGTTGTTCTTCACCCGGTGGTGGATCTCCCGGATGGTGGCGTCCTTGGTGATCAGGGCGCGGTCGCGGCGGCGTACCTCGGTGATGTCGCGGACCAGGACCAGCGCGCCGATCGGCACGCCCGCGGGCATCAGCGGCAGCGCCCGGGTGAGCATGGTGGCGCCCCGGGCGTCGATCTCCCGTCGGGGCGGGGCCTCACCGCGCAGCGCGGCCAGGACCGCGTTGCCGGCGTCGGTGCCCTCCAGCGGGTCGGTGGCGAGCCGGCGGTGCAGCTTGGCCAGGTCCTCCCCCACGAGGTGGGAGGCGTAGCCCAGCCGGCGGTACGCGGACTGGGCGTTGGGGCTGGCGTAGGTGACCTTCCCGTTGGCGTCGAGCCGGACCAGGCCGTCGCCGACCCGGGGCGCCGAGGTGGTCTCGCCCGGGTGCCGGGCCGGCGGGAAGGTGCCGTCGGCGATCATCTGGGCCAGGTCGTCGGCCGTGGTCAGGTAGTTCAGTTCGAGCTGGCTGGGCGTACGCGCGGTGGAGAGGTTGGTGTCCCGGCCGACCACCGCCACGACCTCGCCGGACTCCCCGTCGGCGGTGCGCAGCCGCACCGGGATGGCCTCGTGCCGGGCGGGCACGTCGCCGTACCAGACCGGGTCGCCCTCCCGCCAGATCCGGCCCTGCCGGTGGGCGACCTCCAGGTGCGCCACCTCGGGCCCGCCGACGATCCGGCCGACCTGGTCGTCGAGGTACGCGGTCGGCGCGGTCGTCGGGCGGACCTGGGCCACGCAGAGGAACGTGCCGTCGCGGTCGACCGGCACCCAGAGCAGCAGGTCGGCGAAGGACAGGTCGGAGAGGAGCTGCCAGTCGCCGGCGATCCGGTGCAGGTGGTCGATGTCGGCCGGCCGGAGCGAGGTGTGCTCCTCGGCGAGGTCACGGAGGGTGGACACGCTGAACAGCGTGCCACGCCGGGCCTCACATCGTCGCCGTGACCTTCTTCAACCCGCGCGGGGCGTCCGGATCCTCACCCCGGGCCAGGGCCAGGGCCAGGGCGAGCCGCTGCAGCGGCAGGATGTCGAGCAGCGGGGCGTACCGCTCGTCGACCTCGGGCACGGCCATCCGGGCGGTCGCCTCGACGTCGGCGGAGCCGACCACCACGACGTCGGCGCGGCGCTCGCCGAGCCGGGGCAGCACCTCGCGCATCGACCGCCCGCCGGGGCCGGAGCCGACCACCGCGAGCACCGGCACGTCCGGGTCGGTCATGGCGAGCGGGCCGTGCAGCAGGTCGGCGCCGGAGAAGGCGAGCGCCGGCAGGTAGGAGGTCTCCATCAGCTTCAGCGCCGCCTCCCGGGCCGTCGGGTACGCGTAGCCCCGGCCGGTGGTGACGAGCTGGGCGGCGAACCGGTAGCGCGGGGCGAGCTGGGTCGGGGTGGCGTCGGACAGGGTGCGCTCGGCCAGCTCGGGCAGGCGGGCCAGGGCGGTCCGCTCCTCGGCGGGGAGCACGCCGTCGCCGGCGCGTATCCCCTCCACGAGCATGAGCAGCGCGAGCAGCTCGGCCGTGTAGGTCTTGGTGGCGGCGACGGCCCGCTCGTGGCCGGCGGCGATGTCCACGCTCAGCTCGGCGGTGCCCACCAGCCGCGAGTCGGGGTTGTTGGTGACGGCCAGGGTGAGCGCGCCGGATTCCCGGGCCACCCGCAGCACCTCGGCCAGGTCGGGCGAGCCGCCGCTCTGGCTGACCCCGACCACCAGGGCGTCGGAGAGGTCCGGCCGGGCGCCGAAGACGGTGATGGCGCTGGGCGAGGCGAGCCCGGCGGGCAGGCCGAGCCGGATCTCGGTGAGGTAGGCCGCGTAGAGCGCCGCGTGGTCGGAGGTGCCCCGGGCGGTGAAGACCACGTGGCGGGGCCGGCGCTCGGCGATCACCGCCGCGACCCGGGCGATCGCCCCGGCGTGCTCGGCGGAGAGCAGGCGGTCGTAGCCGGCCGGCTGCTCGTCGATGTCGGCGGCCATCCCGGCCCCTGGACGCGTCACGAAAGACCCCCTCCTGCGCGATTGCCGCGCGTTCGGTGCTCAGTCTTGCACCTTTCAGCGGCAACGAGCAACGGAACGAACAGTAGTGCGCAGTGGATCACCATCCGGTCGCATGATCCCCTAGGCTTGCCCGGCTGGCGGACCGACCACCGAGAGGACGACGTGCCCGAGGACGACCCCGCGCTCTCCGCGGAGGAGGAGCTCGCGCTGGCCCGGCTGGCGCTGGCCGAGGGGGACCTCCGGCACGCCGCCGACCACGTCGCCGCCGCGCTCGTCCAGGCCCCCACGCTGCCCGAGGTGCACGAGACGCTCGCCCGGCTCGCCGCGGCCGGTGGCGGCGACCTGGACCTCTTCCCGCTCGGCCAGCACGCCTTCGTCGGCGCGGTGGTGGCCCGCGCCCACCTGCTCGCCGCCGCC